>CAZBUF010000435.1:0-4200 GCA_964495025.1 uncultured Bacteroidales bacterium
CTTTTAATAGACCGGTCATCAATAAATATCTCCGACCTGGCTTACTTTGCTCCGAAATTTTACGGTTCTGCCCAGCTGATTGATTTCTCAGGGGATGTTACCGGATATGTCAGCAACATGAAAGGAAGAAATATTAATATCGAATATGGTAAAAGTTCAAAGATATCGGGTGAATTTGATTTGGACGGGCTGCCTGATTTCCGTGAGACTTTTATCTTTGCGAACCTTAAAAAATTTATTACTTCAGTTGAAGATATTGAATCGTTCAAATTACCCGGGGGAAAAAAAATTAACCTGTCAAAAAACTTCAGGGCACTCAAATACATTAATTATAAAGGGCAATTTACGGGATTTATCTATGATTTTGTTACTTATGGAGATATTACCTCTGATCTCGGCAAAGTATCAGCTGACATATTATTTAAACCTGACTCAAGCCAGTTTTTTACTTTCAGCGGCAAGCTGCAAACAGCGGGCTTCAATATTGGCAGGTTCCTGAATAATGAAAAAGATATAGGTAAAATATCACTTAACCTTGATGTAAATGGTTCAAGTGCTTCAGGGAGTACAATAAATGCCCGGCTTAACGGATTGATACAGAGGATGGAACTCAAACAATATGGATATAAGAACATACGGTTATCAGGAGTACTGTCTGACAAAACTTATAACGGTTCAATAATTGTTAATGACCCGAACATTAACCTTGAATTTCTTGGTAAGGTTAATTTCACGAATGATATAAATGAATTTAATTTCTCGGCGAATATAACAGATGCCAATCTGTATCATCTGAATTTTGATAAAACGGATTCAACACATAAATTATCATTCTATATCGAAGCTAATGCTCAGGGTAACTCACTTAAAAATCTGAACGGTGAAATAAAATTATTAAACTCACTGTTTACAAAAAAAGACAAGCAGATCCAGATATATGATTTTAGCATTTTAGCAAAAAACGAAGGGTCCTCCAATTCATTTAAGGTCCGTTCCGACTTTGTTGATGCGGATATTGAAGGAAATTACCAGGTAGATAAGATCAATGTATCATTAGCTAAGTTCCTTCATTCATATCTTCCGACATTCGTAAACTCCAGATATGAAATAATTGAGGATTTCAAAAACGGGTTTCAATTTAATATCAATTTTAAGAAGACGAAGCCAATTTTCGATTACTTCATGCCTCAGCATTTTATTGCTGAAAATTCAACATGTAAAGGTGAGTTTGATCCCGGAAACAATCATCTCTTTTTATTTTTTCAGTCACCTAAACTGCAAATATTTAATAATACCTGGAATAACGTATATTTCAACAGCCAGTCGAACGATAGCATATTTTCCCTGGTTTCAGGCAGCCAGAGTCTTGTTCTTGCCGATAAGATAACCCTGGAGAATTTCACAATTTATTCCAATACAAGAAATGACAGCATAGATTTTCTTGCTCGCTGGAATAACTGGGACACGGTACTATACAAGGGTATATTTAAAGCAACGGCAAAATTCAGTAAGACTAAAAACAGGAAATCACCGACAATAGCAATTAATTTGCTTCCAACTCAAATCATAACTACTGATACACTATGGCAATTAAACAAATGCAGAATAATTATTGATAGTAATTGCGTATTTGCAGATAACATAAAAATAAGTCATGATAACCAGCATTTCAGACTTAACGGTAAAATATCTGAAAACCCGGAAGACAGCCTTGCAATAGAATTCAGCGACTTTAACATCGGTAATTTTAATATTTTCACTAAAAAGGAAGGTGTTGAATTTCAGGGGATATTAAAC
This sequence comes from uncultured Bacteroidales bacterium, assembly GCA_964495025.1. Classification (GTDB taxonomy): domain Bacteria; phylum Bacteroidota; class Bacteroidia; order Bacteroidales; family UBA10428. Next base: position 1,798 of record CAZBUF010000435.1, read on the forward strand.
GGCAACGCCAGGATCACATCCTTTTATGATAATCCCCTGCTTTATTCCAGCCTGTTCATTGATACATTGGCAATTAACGGGGAGAAACTGGGGAACGCGGTAATCAATTCCAACTGGGACAACAAAAAGAAGACCGTTAGTATTGATGCTCATGCTGATAGAGGCAGGTTACAAACCTTTGAGATCAAAGGTGATTACTGGCCCAAAAATGAAGGCAAACTTGACCTGAGCATTGAAATGAATAAGCTCAGGCTTGATCTTCTGGCCCCATATCTGAGAAAAGTCTTTGCTGATTTCAGTGGTATTGCATCCGGTAATCTGACTTTAACCGGGAATAAGGCAGAACCGGTGATAAATGGCAAATTGAAATTTCAAAAGACCGCATTTACAATTGATTACCTGAAAACACGGTACTCCTTTACAAACGAGGTAAGCATTATTAATAACACGGCTTTTTTTGATAATGTTAAAATTTTGGATCAGTACGGGAATTCTGCAAATATGAAAGGGACTATAAGTACAAGGTACCTTCGGAATATTGATTTTGATTTTAAAATCGATGCTGATAATTTATTGTTTCTGAATACAACGCTTGCGGATAACAGCCAGTTTTACGGTACAGCCTATGCATCAGGATATGTCACACTTACAGGGACTCCCGGTGATATTAAGATGGATATTGGTGTTAAAACCCAAAAAAATACAAAATTATATTTTCCCCTTTCCGGTACAGGTGAAATTTCGGAATACAACTTCGTCACTTTTCTTTCCGAAGATACAATAGAGCAAACGGAAAATAATAATGGCAGGTATAAGATCGACCTATCCGTAATAAACCTGGATATGGATCTTGAGATCACTCCTGATGCTGAAGTACAGCTTATTTTCGATCCTAAGGTCGGTGATATAATGAAATGCAAAGGTAATGGCAACATAAACCTGCAGATAAACACGCTTGGCAAATTTAAAATTTTCGGCGAGTACTACATCGAGGAGGGAGATTACTTGTTTACCTTGCAGAATGTCATTAACAGAAAATTTGAAATAGATAAAGGTTATATAAGATGGAGTGGTGATCCTCTGAATGCAGACATAAATATCAAAGCTATATATCCTGTAAAGGCATCCCTGGCAGATCTGTTTGGTTATGAGACAGGCAGTCCGGGTCCATCAGACGGACAGGATATCTCCGGTGCATCGATAGATGCAAAATACAAGCGAAGTACAACAGTTTATTGCCAGTTGCTTATTACGGATAAACTTATGAAACCAAGTATCAGTTATGATATTAATTTACCGTTAATAGATGAACAGACAAAAGAAAAAGTGAAAAGTGTCATAAATAACGAGGAAGAACTTAATAAGCAATTCTTATCCTTATTGGTAATAAACAAGTTTTACTATAATCCGGCAGGTGGTGGTCTTAATCCAAATGCTTCACCATATTCAAATGCCGCAGGGGTTAATGCAAGTGAGTTTTTGTCAAACCAACTCAGCAACTGGTTATCTCAGATAAGCAGTGACTATGATCTAAGGGTTAACTACCGCCCCAGCTTTGATAATCAGATCACCTCAGATGAAGTGGAAGTTGCACTTTCAACACAGCTTTTAAATGACAACCTTAGTGTGAATGGCAACGTTGATGTCAGCACTAATGCTGCTGCCCAATCCTCCAATAAAATTGTGGGCGATGTTGACCTTGATTATAAAATCTCAGAAAAATTTCATCTCAAGGCTTATAATCATTCAAATGATGATCTTCTTACTGAAATATCCCCGTACACTCAGGGCATTGGTGTTGCCTACAAAGTTGAGTTCGATAAATTTAAGGAGCTCTGGAAAAGATACTGGGCCTCCATATTCAGAAAGAAGGACAAAAAGACTTCAAAAAAATAGTTAATAACTATAAACAAAAAATAATAATCAATTTCTACCGTTTTCATATTTTTAACAAAACTTATTAATTAGAGATAAACATGTTAATGCTTTTACAAACCGAACTAACAAATGCTGCAGTAAATACCATGGAAAATGATGCGGCAACGGAGTCAACAATGAAATTCATTGATCTGGCTTTAAAAGGTGGCTGGGTAATGATCCCAATCGTTTTGTTATCAATAATAGCCGTTTATATTTTCTTTGAAAGATGGGGAGCAATAAGAAGGGCGTCACGGTTTGATCTGAACTTCATGAACAGGATAAAGGACTACATCCATGACGGGAAACTTGAATCTGCCCATGCATTATGCCAGTCATACAATAATCCTGTGGCCAGGATGATCGAGAAGGGCATTAACAGGATAGGCAAGCCGTTAAATGATGTCAGCGCAGCAATTGAGAACATCGGTAAGCTTGAGATCTATAAGCTGGAAAAAGGATTGCCGTTTTTGGCTACTGTTGCAG
>CAZBUF010000436.1:0-2064 GCA_964495025.1 uncultured Bacteroidales bacterium
CATTATTGATACTTTCTTGCGGGAGATATGTCCGATTTTCCGTGCGATCTTCTGAACAAGTTCCTTATTCCTGAATTCGTCTATATATTTCAATTTATTTGTGATTTGATATTTAATGGTTCCGGTCAGGTATCACCTTCACCAGCCTGCCGGCCTGCATCCTCCAGCTCTCTTATCAGTTTAAGCGTTTCCTGTGCTTCTTCCTCACTGATCTTCTGAAGTGCAAAGCCTGTATGTATCAATATATAATCACCAACCTTAACATCATCAACCATATGCAGGCCGGCTTTAATGATTATTCCTCCTACAGATGCTTTGGCAACATCACCTTCTATTGAAATTACTTTTCCCGGTATACTTAGGCACATATATTAAATTGTTAAATTGTTAAATTGTTAAATTGTTAAATGGTTAAATTGTTAAATTGTTTAATATTTCAGTTTGCTATCAGTATATTTTATTAACGAATTTATTTCTCTTGGCAATATATTGATATCTGCAGAAATTCTAATATATTCATTTTCATTTAGAAGATTTCTGACTTTTGCCTTTTCAATCCAATCCAGGCATTCTTTTAATGAACCCATGCTAATTCTGTAAAATCTTATTTTGTCCCTTTTTGTGTATCTTCCAAATCCTTCAGAAATATTTGCGGAAATTGAATCAATAGCCTTAACGAATTGTTCACCTACTGTATATTTTGCAAAGTTATTCCATTTCATAACAAGACACCAAACGTAGTTAGAAAGCTGAAAAGCAATACTGTATGCATTTATATCTTCTAATTCCAAGTATTTCATATCATGGACGATTATTCATTTGATTTAATAAATTTAACTATTAATCTTTCCAGATATGTTACCATTCATTATTTTAACAAATCTCCTTTATTAGAATGACATACTATTAAGTTAATAATCAAAAGATTATTAAATTTAACTATCCATTAATTTAACCTTTCATCAATTCAGCCATTCAACAGTATAGCAATTTAACAATTTAACAATTTAACCATTTATTTCTTCGTTTTGCCGCTATCGCAAGCTGACCCAAAGCTATTCCCCCATCATTTGATGGTATCCTGGTTTGAGTGTAAACTCTGAATTTTTTATTTTCCATCATAGGGATGAGTCTCTCCATGATATATTTATTCTGAAAGGTTCCTCCTGACAATACCACTTTATCAATCCCCGTATCTTTTCTTATTTGTGTAACAGTATCAAAAATAACGTAAATTATTGTATTATGAAACTTAGCGGATATTTCCGCTTTTGAGACGCCTTTCCTGATGTCAGAAATTAATTCCTTAAATAAATTTTCAAAGGATACAGGTTTACCTGTTTTAAAATCATAGCACTCCTCAATATTACCGGCAGCTATCGATTCCAATCTCATCGGAGCTTCGGCATGAAACTCAGAGAAAGTGCATATGTTTGCTATTGCTGCCACAGCATCGAATAACCTTCCGGCTCCGCATGTTAGCGGGCAGTTTATTTTTTTCTCAATGGCATTAATAATCAGTTCGGTCTTCTTCCTGTCAATATCTTTTAGGAACGGAAGATCAAAACCCAAAAAGCTTTTTCCATAGTATTTATATAAATAAGCAATCCCTGTTCTCCAGGGTTCTTCAACTGCCTTGTCACCTCCCGGCAGTTCGATATAATCGAAGTGTGTGTAACGTTCGAAGTCTTTCAGGTCCGACACAAAAAATTCACTACCCCAGGTATTGCCGTCAGTGCCGTATCCCGTTCCGTCAAAACTCACGCCGATCACCTGTTCATCAAGCTTGTTCTCAGCCATACATGAAGCGATATGGGCATGATGGTGCTGGACCATGATATGTTCAATTTTCAGACTTTCGGCATATCTCGTTGACAGATAGTCAGGGTGCATGTCGGATACAACAAGCAAGGGATTCACCCTGAACAGTTTTTTAAATCGCTCTATTGTATCAGTATAAAATTCATATGTCTCAGCGTTTTTAAGGTCACCTATATGCTGACTAAGTATAGCATGTTTTCCTTTGCCAACAGCAAAGCAATTCATCAGCTCAGCTCCTGTTGC
>CAZBUF010000437.1:0-10686 GCA_964495025.1 uncultured Bacteroidales bacterium
AGTATATTGTTATAGGTATGGAGAATAATGTTAAGGTACTGGCCAAACATATTTCATGGGACTCCTATGCTGAATCGGAAGATTAAGGATTACGGATTTGCCGGCTTTTTCAGGAAAATTTTCATTAGATGTAATTTGTAATTTACCTGCACTCCCAGGGGGAGCTGTCTCCCCTGATTCGTCCTTGCGATCCCGTATTATCTGTCCCGTCATAGACGGGAAGCGTGAGAAGTAATCTCAGGGAGGCTGTCCCCCCTGAATCTCAGGGAGCTGTCTCCCTGATAATTATTCACATAATAAAGTTTAAAACTAAGTGGTGAATAGACAAAGAAAATGTTCCCGTTTTCTTACTTTTACGGCGAACAAAAAAACAGCCATTGATGATAAGTTTTTTCAGATCTTCAGGAAGCATTTATTACGTTGTGGGATCCAAAAAAGAACATAGCCGCGATGTTATTGAAAAGCTGCAGTGGCTTTTTGGCAATGCAAAAATTATTGAAACGGAAAAGATAGAAGGCCGTTTTATAGGGCCGAGAAAAGAGATGATAACCCCGTGGAGCACAAATGCCGTGGAGATCACGCAGAATATGGGAATTGAGGGTATAGAAAGAATTGAGGAATTTAATAGTGTTAAAGCCAATGATGACCATTATGATCCCATGCTCCAGCAGATTTATAACGGGCTTGAACAAAGTATATTTTCAATAAATAAAACTCCTGACCCTGTTTTATATATAGATAATATAGCGGATTATAATGCCAGGGAAGGCCTGGCACTCAGCGATGATGAAATAAAATACCTTGATGATCTGTGCAAAAAGCTGGACAGAAAACTTACTGACAGTGAAATTTTCGGATTCTCCCAGGTTAACTCCGAACACTGCAGGCACAAGATATTTAACGGTCTGTTTATTATTAACGGAAAGCATAAGGAACATTCGCTTTTTCAGCTGATAAAACAAACAACCGGAAAAAATCCCAACAGGGTTGTATCAGCATATAAGGATAATTGCGCATTTATAAGCGGCCCGGTAATCGAACAGTTTGCCCCCGTGAAGCAGGATAAGCCGGATTATTTTGAGACCAGGGACATAAACTCAATAATATCATTAAAAGCGGAAACCCATAATTTCCCGACGACTGTTGAGCCTTTTAATGGTGCCGCCACAGGCACCGGCGGTGAGATACGTGATAGGATGGGAGGAGGGAAAGGCGCAATTCCCCTGGCAGGGACAGCCGTATATATGACATCCTACCCGCGACTTAATGGAGGACGGCCGTGGGAAAATAATATGGACGAGCGTAAATGGCTTTACCAGACTCCTGAAGAGATTCTTATCAAAGCCTCAAACGGGGCAAGTGACTTTGGTAATAAGTTCGGGCAGCCCCTTATCTGCGGAAGTGTTCTTACATTCGAACACTCGGAAAATCAGGTCAAATACGGATATGACAAGGTGATTATGCTGGCCGGAGGTGTTGGTTTCGGAAAAGCCGAAGATGCTGATAAGGACATACCTGCACCGGGGGATATGATCATTATGCTGGGTGGCGACAATTACCGTATAGGCATGGGGGGAGGCGCCGTATCATCCGTAGCAACAGGTGAGTATGATAATGCTATAGAATTAAATGCCGTGCAGCGCTCAAATCCTGAAATGCAGAAAAGAGTATGTAATACCATCAGGGCATTGGCTGAATCAGGAAAAAATCCGGTGATCTCAATTCATGATCATGGCGCCGGAGGACACCTGAACTGCCTGTCAGAACTTGTGGAAAATACAGGAGGTAAAATAAATATTGATAAACTGCCTGTGGGTGATCCCACGTTATCCGAGAAAGAAATTATCGGTAACGAATCGCAGGAAAGAATGGGGCTGATCATCAAAAAGGAAGATGCCGGCATGGTAAAGAAAATAGCTGAAAGGGAAAGATCGCCAATGTATATTATTGGCGAGACTACCGGAGATATGCAGTTTACATTCATAAGGGAATCCGACGGATCCAGGCCACTTGATCTTCCGCTGGAGAAAATGTTCGGCAATCCTCCGAAAACCATCATGAAAGATGTTAACTCAAAATCTCACTTTAGAGAGTCCGCTCATGATGAGTCACGCTTGTTAAGTTACCTTGAGAACGTGCTGCGGATTGAAGCGGTAGCATGCAAGGACTGGCTGACAAACAAGGTTGACAGGTCGGTTACAGGCAAGGTTGCCAGGCAACAGACCTGCGGCCCTTTGCAGCTGCCCCTTAATAATGTTGGTGTTGCAGCTCTTGATTATTCCGGTTATAAAGGAGTGGCTACTTCACTGGGGCATGCCCCGGTAAGCGGATTGATTAATGCCGGAAAGGGATCGGTCCTCTCTATTGCCGAGGCGCTGACCAATATTATCTGGGCCCCGGTAAAAGACGGGATGAAGGGAATATCGCTCAGCGCCAACTGGATGTGGCCGTGCAGGAATAAAGGCGAGGATGCAAGATTATATGAAGGTGTTAAAGCCGCAAGTGACTTTGCCATATCACTGGGAATTAATATCCCCACAGGAAAAGACTCATTGTCAATGACACAAAAGTACGGGGACGGAGATGTTGTGTATGCACCGGGTACAGTGATAATCTCAGCAGCAGGCGAAGTGACTGACATCAGAAAGATCGTTGAACCGGTTATAAAACATAACTATAATTCGAAAATTATCTATATCGATCTTTCAAATGATAAATTTAACCTCGGAGGAAGCAGTTTTTCACAGGTGAACAGGAATGTGGGAAAAAGCTGCCCGACCGTGAAGGATCCGCGTTACTTCTCAAAAGTATTCTATATTATTCAACAGCTTATCATTGAAGAAAAGATACTTGCCGGACATGATATTTCTTCGGGAGGAATGATCACTGCATTGCTTGAAATGACCTTTGCCGATCCCGGGATCGGACTTGGTATCAATCTTAGTCCCTTCAATGAAACAGACATCATAAAAATACTGTTCAGTGAGAACCCGGGCATCATTATTCAAATAAGTGACCTTGCTTATGTAAAGAATAAGTTTGATAAAAATAATATCGGATATAAAATTATTGGTAATCCTGTTAATAAAAGGAAAGTTTCCATCTCTTGCTCAGGAAAAAAATATGATCTCAGAATCGATGATCTCAGGGACATATGGTATTCAACTTCATATCTGCTTGACACAAATCAGTGTGCCAATGATATGGCAAAGCAGCGGTTCATTAATTATAAAAAACAGAAACTGGAATTTGTCTTTAAAGATAATTTCACGGGCAGATTTAAGGATTATGGCGCCAGTATTGAGCGAAGATATCCTGCCGGAATAAAAACGGCTATCATTCGTGAGAAAGGTGTTAACGGTGATCGTGAAATGGCTTACCTGATGTACCTGTCGGGAATGGATGTTAAGGACGTTCATATGACAGATCTTATATCGGGAAGAGAGACTCTGGAAGATATAAATATGATAGTTTTTGTCGGCGGTTTTTCCAATTCCGACGTTCTTGGAAGTGCAAAAGGCTGGGCCGGTGCATTTCTTTATAATCCAAAGGCTAAAGAAGCGCTGGATAATTTCTACAGCCGTAAAGATACTCTAAGCCTGGGAATTTGTAATGGCTGCCAGCTGATGATCGAGCTGGGCCTGGTTACTCCGGAGCATGAGCTAAAGCCAAAAATGCTGATCAATGATTCTCATAAGTATGAATCAGCATTCCTAAATGTGGATATCTCTGAGAACAATTCTGTTATGCTTGGTTCATTGTCGGGCTCCAGACTGGGTATATGGGTGGCACACACTGAAGGCCATTTTAATTTTCCCTATACTGAGGATAAATATCATATACCCGTAAAATACAGCTATCCGGAGTATCCCGGAAATCCGAACGGATCTGATTTCAATACTGCTGCATTATGTTCTTATGACGGAAGGCACCTGGCTATGATGCCGCATATCGAAAGAGCAATATTTCCATGGAACTGGGGATACTATCCTGAGGACAGGAAACATGATGAGATGTCACCATGGGTGGAAGCATTTGCGAACGCCAGGGAGTGGATCAAAGCAAATTCAAAGACCCCGGCTTAGGTTTTCATGATTGTCGATAAGAAAATATTATAATAACTATTGCTGAAATAAAACTATTTTCTGTTACGGCATTTCCTGTATTAATAATAGCCGCTATTATTCCGGTTTCATCTATCATCTGTGTTACAGCTGGCGATAATTCTATTCTTCCAGTATATCGAAATTCCACCTGCCCGTCTCAAACCTGCTTTCAACAGCATTTTCCTGATCGTCAGGCAGGGCAGGGAAAAAGTCTATGCCGGTGATCTTTTCAACCTCATCAATTGACATGGCAAACTGCTTAAGCGAACCTGAGGACATGCTGTTTCTCATTACAAATCCTGCTCCTCGCAGATCAGCAGCATCAAGCAGAACGCAGTAATATCTTTTGGGAATACTCACCTTATCGGGGCCGAAGGTAGGGAAGGGGGAATCAGCAAGCACCGGGCCGGTAACAACATAAAGGCTTCCGCATTCATAAGCCCAGGCTTTGATTGTTTTTCCCAATACCGTCCATACGTATTTGTTGAAGGCCGGTTTATGCGGGACGATAGTTGACAGGTAAAAAGACTCTTTAATGGCATTTTCCGACATCATCATATGCTCAACAGGAACCAGCTGCCCCAGGATATAACCCGATTTCTTATAATCCTTCATCGTTGCCGAACCGGTTGTGATATCAGGGTCTTCAGAATATTTCACCTTATATTCCATTACCGCTGATGCCTCTTCTTTGGTCAGCTCATATGCCACCCACGAGGAAAGTTCGTAACCTTCAACATATGACAGTGAATAATTCTCATGATGGACAACCTGCTGACGTGGCTGGGGAGCAGGAAGCTCAACCTTTTCCTGTGCGGAAAGGCCGGCAAATATGCTGAAAATATAAAATAAAGTAATAATTTTCATATCCGATGAGTTTTAAATTTAAATAAAAATAACGCTTTAGTTTTAATTTACAGATTTCTTATAAGGAAAAATATTTTTAATTTTATGCTCTGGCCTTGAATAGTATATTTTAATTATAACTCCGGGGCCCGGTATAATTTATGTTATTATATAAAACCTGTTTCAGGCGAATAATCCGATTTATAGAATAGTATAATTCATGTCAGAATGAAGCAAATAATTACCGTACTTTTTATATCAGCTGTTGTTTTTGCGTGCGGACAAACAGAAACTCCGGCAGCGACAAAGAAGGCCGGACATTTTAAACCGTCAGATAAAGATCCTGTAAACAGCGGGGGAAATACCATCGGGTCAAGGTTTGATGTGCCTTATGGCTATAAAAGAATTGAAGCAGGTGAGAACACATTTCAGGCCTACCTGAGAAAGTTGCCGCTGAAACCGGACGGTTCACAGGTTATGCTTTTCAATGGCAGTCCCAAAGTCAACCAGTCAGTGCATATGGCGGTTGTTGATATGGATGTCGGGAAAAATAACCTGCAGCAGTGTGCTGATGCTATCATGCGTCTGAGGGCCGAATACTTGTATCAGAATAAAAAATATGACAGGATACACTTTAATTTCACAAACGGGTTCAGGGTTGACTATTCCATGTGGATGGCCGGGAACAGGATAGTGGTTAAAGGTAACAGGACATACTGGGTTCAGTCAGCTGAAGCATTAAATACATACAACGATTTCAGGAATTACCTGAAAATAGTTTTCACCTATGCAGGGTCGTTATCCCTGTCAAAAGAATTATCAAAGGTGGAATACAGTGATATGGAGGCAGGTGATATTTTCATACAGGGAGGCTCACCGGGGCACGCGGTAATTATAGTTGATATGGCTGTTAATAATAACACAGGAGGGAAAATATTTATGCTTGCACAGAGCTACATGCCGGCACAGGAAATACATGTATTGAAGAACCCGAAAAATCCTGTTAGTCCATGGTATGAGCTGGATGTAAATGATAAGATAGTTGAAACGCCGGAATGGACATTTTACAGCAGTGATCTTATGAGGTTCGGCGAAGATTAGCAACAAGCAACAGTTAAACCATTTAACAATTTAACCATTTAACAATTTAACCATTTAACAATTTAACAATTTTAATTCTTTAAGGAGGACACATCAATGAAGAACCTGAACAAAATAAAAGCCTGTATTATCATAGTTACAATTTTAGTATTGCAGGTCGGTGCAGGGTGCACGAACAATCCAGACACGGATAGTCCCGCTAATGGATCACCGGATACAGATAAGTCCGCTCCCGGAACAAATACAGATAAAGCCACTGTGGGATCATCGAAAAAAGATAAATCATCCACAGGCTTATCATTTGTTCGTAAAAATGAACCAAAAGAACAGGCATTTTCTATCCTCGTTCCCGGGGGCTGGCATGTTGAAGGGGGAATTTACCGTGTTAATCCGCTCCAGACCGGCGGTCCACTTAATTCAATGGAGGCGAAATGTGATCTGATACTTAAGAACGACGCCAAAGGGACTGTTTCATTCCGTATCCTTCCGGATATTGTCTATGCACATGCCGGGATAGGCGCCGGATTTTTTCCTGCAGGCAGCTACTACCAGGGAGCAGAGGTCCGTCAGATAGTTGATGCCATTACCTTTCTGGCAGGATTGTTTTCAGGTATGCATCCGAATGCAGGTTCGACGAAGACATTGAAGATCACCCGCCTGCCCGGAGAAAAACAGTCGATTGATCAGGGCCTGGCCTACACCAATCAGCTTCTGTCGCAGATCGGCCTTCAGTCGCAGTCATACACCAGTGATGCCGCAGGTGCGATATTTGAGTATACTGAGGGAGGTACCCGATATCGTGAAGTGGTGGTTACAGGCGTTGTCAATATGCCGGCGGCGCTTACATGGAAGAACACGCGTACTTTATCATTCCGTGCGCCGGCTGAACAATTTGAGCAATGGAGCCCCGTGATGGATATAATACGATTTTCAGTACGTTTTAACCCGGCATGGATACTTAAGGAATCCGAAGGGCAGCGTGAACGTGCAAACATTGTTCAGAAAGTCTATAAGGAGATACAACGTATTGACCGGGAGATCGTCAGAAAGACCAATATTAACAGGGAGGAGATCATGAATGACAACTATCTTGTATTAACCGAACAGGAAGAATATGTCAATCCTCATACCGGGGAAGTTGAACTTGACACTGACGCTTACCGGTGCCGGTGGGAGACTGACGGAGGAGATGTTTATTATACTAACAACGAGGATGAAAATCCGAATACATTCCTTCAGCGTACGGATTATAAGCTAACCCCGATAAGAAAACGCAGGAATGAATAAATAATAACAAAATAAAGCATTTGTAACATGTCAGATAATACGGATGAAACAATAAAAAAAGCGTCCGGTATATCTTCACCGGAATTGTTACTTTACATTTTCTTCGCTTCAGGTATCTGCACGCTTATATATGGAATTGTATGGTTCAGGCTTCTTAAACTTACCTTTGGAAATGCTGCATATACTTCAGGTATAATTGTAATCATACTTTTATCCGGTGTATCCCTGGGTTCATTAATAATGAAAAGGTATGCGGATATAGTAAGTAAACGGTTGCGATTATATGCTGTACTGGAATTTTTAACAGCAATATCTGCGTTATCGGTCCCGCTTCTCTTAAAGCTTGTTGACGGTGTTTATAAGCAATTTTTTGCACAGGTCAATCCTTCGTCTCCGGCATTATTTATGGCAAAGCTGATAGCAGCTTTGATACTGCTGCTTATTCCTGCAGTTCTTACAGGAAGTACTTTTCCTCTTATCGGGAGATGTGTGACGGGAGTTCAGCATACATACGGCCAGTCTGCAGGCAGGGTATATGCATCTAAAATGCTGGGTGCTGCCCTTGGAAGTTTCCTTGCAGGTTTCGTTCTGATAAGATCGGCAGGCATTATGGGAACCCTGTATATAGCAGTGGTTCTTAATGTTTTAGTAGCAATAGCAGCCTGGATGCTCTCGCGTGCGCATGAGATACCCGGAGAAGCGGTTGAAAAACCTGATGATTCGCATTCATCGTGGCGCTTGCTGATCCTTATCCTGACTGTCATATACGGCGGACTGATATCTGCCGCGTACCTGCATGTCTGGGTGCGCAGTATGGTTACTTTAGCCGGCGGTTCGGTATTTATGGTTCTGGCCATATTAACGGTTTACCTTGTGGGTAACGGACTGGGCATAATGATTGGCAGCGGGGTATCAGAACGTACCAGGCAGCCGGCCGTTGTATTTGGGATTGCCCTGGCCTGCCTTGGTATATCAGGTGTATTTTATATCAACTGGCTTGATATCTTCTATTCAGGATTGGTATTCAAAATTGCCGGAGCAACCACAGATTTCTGGCAAACAACACCTAACAGGATCATATTGTATCCGTTATTCATAAACTCCGTTATATTCCTTATACCGGCTGTTATTTCGGGGATAATGTTTCCTTTTGCATTACAGGCATGGGGCAAATACCGGCAGAATGCCGGTAAGATTACCGGTATGGTATTCAGTGCAAATACCATCGGTGCAGCTCTGGGAGTATTCATTGCGGTATTTTTACTGATTCCCCTGTCAGGTGTGCAGAGTTCCATGATATTATTGGGACTGCCCGGTATATGGCTGGGCAGCATTTTAATATTTATCTTCCTGGTGAGAGGAAGGATCATACTTAAGATATCATCCCTGGCCATTGCAGCATGTTTTACTGTTGCAGTCTTTTTATTGCCGTCAGGCAGGTTTATACAATATTTTACAAATATTCACAAACAGGGCAGTAAGGTAGTTGCCGTGAGGGAAGGAGTAAATACAGATGTTTCAGTTCACAGGAATATCAGGAATGAGCAAATCCTGGTGAAATCAGGCATGCAGGTTGCAAGTAACGGCAGAGACTTCCGCATTTCACAGAAGATATCAGGGCACCTGGGTTACCTTCTGAACAGGAACACGAAAAGGGTATTGGTGGCAGGATTTGGCTCAGGTGAAGCGGCAGCCTGCATTATCACGCACGGCGCACAGACCGTTGATATAGCAGAAATTTCCCCTGAGCTGGTCGATATTTCCCTGAAATATTTTAGTAGTGTTAACAGCGGCAAGCAACTGTTTGACAAAAATGCAGATATTATTTACATGGATCCGAAGAACTACCTTCATCTTACACGTAACGACTATGATCTTATTATAGCTGATGCCATTAGTTCAGCAAATAATTCCTCCGGTTCATTTTGCACAAAGGAATTTTTCCAGTCTGCTCTTAACAGGCTGAATGACGGGGGGATCTTCGGATGCCGCCTGCCTCTGCGTGAGCTCCCTGTTTCTTCCGTTAATAGTATATTAGGCACATTTAATGAAGTGTTCCCTCATATCACAGTGTGGATGCCGCTTACGGCACCCTCAGGCTATGATTTCCTGTTTCTTGCGGGAAGCAGGGAAAAGCAAATGTTCTCGCCTGCATATATTAATAGTGAACTAAGCAAAGATGATGTAATGAACAACGCCGGGTATATTAATTTCAGCGATTCTCATTCCGTCCTGAGCTGTTATATCTGCGATAAGAAAGGACTTGATAGTCTGATTCATGAATTTGAAATGAATACTGATATAAATCCTTTTGTGGAGTTCAATACCGATATTACCGGACAGGTATTCATCGAAAAACAATGGCTCGCCGAATTTCTGAAAATTGCCCGCCAGGATAACCTGATGGAAAAAATTGACCCGCGTGACATGACAGTAGAAGAACAACAGGAATGGAACAGGCAAAACAGGCTGTATTATGGCGTTTCCAATATTTTGCTTAACGCACGTATTGAATCCGACCTTTTCTCGGTACTGGAAAATTGTTATATAGGATTATCAATATTACCAGCCAATTTATCAGTAATTGAACAGGAAAAATATACTCTTGATAAGATTCACAACCTGATAATAAGTAATCCCGAATATGCGGAGTTTGTTCTGAAAAAAGCAAATATTGTCCTGCAACAAATGCCTCGTTACGGTAATATGTGGTTATTGAGTTCCTGGGCATATTTCAGCCGGAAAGATATTAAGCAGGCCCTTGTTGCTGCAGAAAATGCAGCCGGATACTATCCCGGGAGCCCTGAAATACAGTTTAACCTGGGATCATTATTAATGGAGACCAGACAGCTGAATAAATCCATAATCCATTTGAAAGAATCAATAAAGCTTGAACCCGGAAACCTGGCATATCATAATAAATTATGGAATGTATATTTTCTTAACAATCAATATGATGAAGCTCTTTCAGAAATACTCCTGATAACAGAAGCAGACCCTTATAATTATAAGGCATATTATTCCCTGGGTGAATTTTACAGTATGATGGGCAGACAGGCAGAAGCTGCGGGCGCTTACCGCAAATCGTTGAAAATAAATCCTGACTTTGAGATGGCAAGTGGAAAGCCGGAGCTTATACCTCAACAGTAAATTAAATCGGGCTTTATGCTTTATTTGTTAATAGTTTTTATAAACTTTGCTTTAAATGTGTTGATTTGAAGTTATTAACCTTTAACAAATCATAAAATGAATAAAACTTCTCTTACTTTGATACTGTTTAACTTCCTGATTCTGGTCAGCTGTAATAACAGTTATAAATCTGAAACAAATAAAAACATGAAAGAAA
>CAZBUF010000438.1:0-8113 GCA_964495025.1 uncultured Bacteroidales bacterium
GACAGGGAAGGGTTCCCTGTATTTCCCCTTGAATGGAGATCACCCGAAGGTGATATTTCTGCAGGATTCAGGGAGTCAGGCTACTTCCCTGATGCATTTATAAATATACTTGCTTTTCTGGGCTGGAATCCCGGTACAGAAAAGGAATTATTCACAATGGAGGAACTTATTGAAAACTTCTCGCTGGAAAATGTAAGTAAGGCAGGTGCCCGTTTTGATCCTGAAAAGGCAAAGTGGTATAACCAGCAATTCCTCAAAACAAAACCTGACGGGTATCTTGCGGATTCTCTCAATGAAATACTCAGGGAACATAACATTACAGCGGAAAAGGATTATATAATCAAGGTTGTGAGCATGGTAAAGGAAAGAGCCTGTTTTATACGCGACCTGTGGGATCAGTCTTATTTTTTCTTTAAGTCGCCGGATGATTATGACTCACAGGCTGTAAAAAAGTTCTGGAAAGATGATACAGATAAAATTATTCATGATATCAATAAGATTTTAGAGAATACAAGTCCTTTTAGTCCATCGAATATTGAAAATTCAATAAAGGAATATGTTGAGAAAAACGATATTGGCTTTGGCAGGGTTATGAATCCGCTGCGCATTATACTTGTCGGTGCAAATTTCGGCCCTCACCTGTTTGACATAATGGAAATGCTGGGTAAAGAAGAAGTATTAAAAAGAATAAAAAAGAAATTAAAATAGGGACATTAAAAAGGGGACAGCCTCCTTTACAACAAAAAAGGGACAAAAAAGGGACAGCTCCCTTAAAAAAGGACAGCATTAATCCCAGGGATAGCCTGTACGTTCCACGCAGTATTCTCCCTGAGTATCCTCATTAAAATCAATAGTAAAGGATATTGAATCAGCATACTGCTCATCAATAATGACATTATACAAACCATAATTTAAAGGCCCTATAATGTATTCAATATCATATATGCAGTTGCATTTACAATTGCCTGCATTTTCAACTTCAGTAATTGTTATTGTATTATTATCATCCACATCCACTCCAATAATTACACTATCAAAACAACAATTAAATGCAACATTGATCCTTTTAAATAGCAGGCAGCTGTCATTTACGGTCTCATAAATCACACAATCTTCGTTACGGGTACATTTCAAATCCGGCTCTTTACAACCGGAGTTTGATATGCCTGTAACATAAGGATCTCCATAATTAATATTATCACTCATTTTTTCTTCGCATGAGTAAGTAATAAAAAGTGATATAAATAAAAAAATGATAAATGATTTTTCCATGATCTGCAATTTACAGGTAATTAGATATAAAATACTTCATCATTAAACAGATGACATTTATACAATAATGGTTGCGCTATTAATCACCGTATTCCTTTAAAAATATTTTGCAGGTATCACTGACTGACTGTTCTATCGGTATGAATTCAAAATTCAGGGATTTCCTTATTTTTTCATTTGAATAATAATCTCCTGCCTGTCCGGAACGGACAATATCACGTGTTATAACGGGCGGTTTCCCGGATATGATGCTATACATTTTATTTATCCGCCATGCAACCTCTCCCATAAGTTTTGTGACTTTTATTCCGGGCCTTTTTTTTGACAGATTATCTGCTATCATATTAAATAATTCCTGGTATTTCAGGTTCTCAGAGGTAATAACAAAGCGTTCGCCGCTGATATCACTTTCCATAAGTTCAATCATTGCCCTGCATACATCTCTGACATCAACAAATGAACCGGAGCCGGTAGTATACAACCTTAATCCCTTCCAGACAGTGTTAATAAGTCTTGTGCTGCTTCTATCGCGGTCACCGGGCCCGATTACTATTGACGGATTTACAATTACGGCATTAAGGCCTTTTTCTATACCTTCCCATACTTCCTGCTCCGATAGATACTTGCTTTTCGAATAAGCTGACATTTCCCCTGAATCTTCCCACGGCGTATTTTCATCCATAAATTCCTCACTACTATCATTTTTGTGGCCCAAAGCAGCTACAGAGCTAACGTGGCAGAGCTTGCCGATATGATTTTCCAGGCACAGATCAACTATATTTTTTGTGCCCTGTATGTTCGATTCCATTATACGGACATGATCTGCAGGATCAAAAGATACTACTCCCGCACAATGATAAACCTGACTGACATCTCTAAAAGCATCATTAAGCGATCTTTTATTCAGCATATCCGCTTCATACCAGGTAATTCTGTTAAGCAATACACCGGCATTATCAGTGTCCCGGCTGAAGGTTTTTCTTAATGCCTCAATGCTGCCGGTTGTTCTTTTTAATGCCCTTATGTCGTGTCCTTTTTTTGCCAGTTGAAGCAAAAGGTGGGAGCCTATTAATCCCGTACCGCCGGTAACAATAATCATTGATATATTTTCCTGCTAAATTAGTAAAAAAGGGACAGCGCCAAGGCGCTGTCCCTTTTTTGCTGCCCCGTTAGGGCTCGAACCTAAACTTTTCTGATCCAGAGTCAGATGTGTTACCAATTACACCACGGGGCAAAATGAGCTGCAAAAATATAAAGTTTTAAAAATAATTCATAATCCTTAGCTCTTTTGTTCTGTTTATTTATAAAAACCGAATCCCTAACCGGCAACAGGGATCATCTCTTCTCCCCGCTTATAAAAACCCTGCTCATCCTAACTTTGGGGCTGGCGGACTTGTTCGTGTCAAAGTATAATTCAGTGAATTTGTCAGTTAACTGTTCGTGCTTGTCTTCGGGCAATACTGATAAAAACGGTATCAGCGCAGCTGATTTGAAAAAGTCTTTCAGCCTGCCGGTATCAGTAAAGCTGAATTCATAAACATATGGCTCAACGATTATGTTTTTAAAATTATTCATATCCAGAATTTTTATATTTTCATTCCTGGTAAGAAACCTCCAGGGCAGCCTTATGGACTTAAAATACTCCCTGTATTCCGGAAGCTCCGGCAGCTTGTAAGTTGAATCTATCATTGAATTATTCTCTTTTAAAGCTGTCTGAATAATGATCCTGCCACGATTTTTCAATGCATGGTAAATTTTGCCATACATCGATTCAAGATCATTGATCCAGTGTATTGCAGAATTGGAAAAGACAGCATCAAACCCGCCCTGGAAATCAATTTCAAAAGCATCCATATTTATAACACTGATGTTCTTAACATTGTTTTCTTTTATATTATCCAGTGCCTGCCGGTACATTTCGGGTGATATCTCAACGGCAACAACCTCTCCTCTGTGAACATGCTTTGCGAGCTCAATAGTAGCCAGTGCATTGCCGCAGCCGATATCCAGTATTTTTTCATTTGCCTGTGGCTGAAGTTTTTCAATGGCCATTAATGCGAGGTTATATTGAAATGAAGAATTATCCTGGTATAACTTCGCGTCCCATTTAAATTTCCGGTCTTTCATAAAATACAGGTAAAAATAGTATTACACGTCCTGAAATAATCAAATATAAAATTCTTATTAAAAATAATTATAAAAATATTAAGTGCAGATAATAAATTTTTTGGAACTTACATGCATAAAATTACAAAATGAACATATTAATTGCCCCTGACTCATTTAAAGATTGCCTTAGTGCAAAAGAAGTTGCACATAATATAGAAAAAGGGATAAGGAAAATAATGCCTGGTGCCGATATAAAAATACTACCCCTGGCGGATGGTGGAGAAGGCACTGTTGACGCCCTGGTTGCAGCAACAAAAGGCGTGATAAAAAAGGTCAGGGTACATGATCCCCTGATGAGGGAGATCGACTCATTTTTTGGGATACTTGGTGACGGGAATACTGCGGTAATAGAAATGGCTGCCGCCTCAGGTATTGAGCTGTTAAAGGAAAATGAACGCAATCCATGGATAACAACAACATTCGGGACAGGCGAACTAATAAAACATGCATTGGATGTGGGATGCAAAAAACTGGTAATAGGAATTGGCGGCAGTTCAACAAATGATGCAGGTGCAGGGATGGTCCAGGCACTGGGAGGAAGTTTCCGGGACCCGTCAGGAAAGGAAACCGGCTTCGGAGGAGGCATGCTTTCGGATATATCCGTAATTGATATGGCGAAACTTGATAAGCGAATAAACAGATGCAGCATACTTGTTGCCTGTGATGTTGATAATCCGCTGTATGGAGAGAATGGCGCTGCTATGGTATACAGTCTGCAGAAAGGTGCCGGTGCTGATATGGCTGCAAAGCTTGATCATAATCTCAGGCATTTTGCTTCTCTTATAAAGGATACTTTGGATATTGATGTTGCCTCAATTCCCGGTGCCGGAGCAGCAGGCGGTACAGGAGCAGGAATGGTGGCTTTCCTGAATGCCGTAATGAAGCCCGGATTCGGGATAATAAAAGATATTACCGGGCTTGAAGAGGAGATGCAAAGGACAGATGTTGTTATCACAGGTGAGGGTAGGATTGATTATCAGACACAGTATGGTAAAGCGCCATATGGTGTGGCACAGCTTGCCGTTAAATATAATAAACCTGTTATCGCTATCGCCGGCACACTGGGTGAACGATACGAAGAACTTTATTCCAGGGGTTTTGACCTCATAATACCGATTGCTGACAAGCCAATGGAATTAAAAGACTCCATCTCAAAGGCTGATATATTAATTCAGGATGCTGCCGAAAGGATAATAAGGGAAATTCAGGCAGGAAAAATCAGGTTATAATCTAATAACTAATATCAATTCAGGATATTAAAAATAATGTTGGACGGGTAATTCTTTGACCGGTATATTCGCTGTGTCGCTTTCCGGTAATCCTTGTCGTCAGCACTATAAATATCGCAAAATTTTTGCGGATTGCGGTCGAATAAAGGGAACCAGCTGCTTTGCACCTGTATCATTATCCTGTGCCCCTTTTTAAATGTATGGTTTATATCCTGTAAAACAAATGTTATTCGTTCAACTTTCCCGGGTATATGAGGCTCCGGTTTTTCCATGCTGTTTCTGAACTTGCCTCTTAATATCTCTCCCCTCACAAGCATCTGGTATCCGGCCATTTCCGTTTCAGGATCCCTGATCCTCTCTGTAACCGTCATGTCAGGAAAAACATCAATGACCTTCACTACCCAGTCGGCGTCAGTGCCTGTGGTTGAAACATAAAGCTCCGCCTGCACAGGGCCTGCAACAGTGATATCCTCATCAAGTATATCTGTCTGATAGTAAAGTACATCAGGTCTTGATGCCGCAAATCTTTGATCCTCAACCATATATTCTCTGTTGTAAAATAGCTTTGCATTATGGTATACAGATGTATATGGTACCGGATTATCAGGATCACTAATATATTCATCGTACTGAAAACCCGCATTTTCAGGCATGGTAAATTTCAAACTGTTATCCCCATGAAAATAAAGACTCTTATAATGTGAATCCCGCGGGGGCCACTTTTCATATTTCTTCCAGGTATTTGCGCCGGTCTCGAAAACCAGCACTTCAGGCAGGTCTAATTCTCCTTTATCTTTTAAATAATAGTTGAAAAACTTCAATTCTATTTCCTGCAGGTAATATTCCGAAGTTTTATCACCGAAATAAATATTACCCAGCTTATTTCCCTCTGTACGTGCCCAGCCTCCATGAATCCACGGGCCGGCAATAAATATATTATATATCTCCGGATTATTGGCCTCAATTGACTGGTAGGTATTTACACTTCCATAAAGATTTTCTGCGTCGAACCAGCCACATACTGTCATTACCGCACACTTAATATTATGCAAATTTGGCAATAAATTCCTCCTCCTCCAGTATATGTCATATGTTCCGTGTATTGTCACACTATCCCAGAATGGTACTTCAGCATTAAAATACTTATCATCCATATCAGTTACGGGCCCTGCATTCATAAAAAAGTTATATGCGTCTTTTACCGGATATTCTTTGAGGCCCGGCCATTGTTTTGTTAATTCCGGCCTCACGGGTCCAAAGATCTCAAAAAAGTTAAATGCCGGTAACAGGGCAAAAGCACCGTTATGGTGTATATCCTCCCCGATAAACCAGTCTGCTATCGGAGCCTGGGGACTGGCACATTTGATGGCAGGGTGAGTTTCTATTATTCCCGATGACACATTAAAGCCCGGGTAGGATATGCCCCAGAGCCCAACCCTGCCGTTATTATTCCGGATATTTTCCAGTAACCATTCAACAGTGTCATATGTGTCGGTACTGTTGTCAACATCAGTATCTTTTCTCTTGTTAGTAATATAAGGGGTCATATTCAAAAAAGTACCTTCTGACATGAACCTGCCGCGTACATCCTGGTATACGAATATATACTTCTCCCCGGCCATATAGTTTGAAGGACCGAGGGATTCAGGAAAGTTGTCAGCGCCGTACGGTGTTATACCATAAGGAGTGCGCATAATCATCACCGGATACTTTACTGATGTATCTTTTGGCACATATACAGCAGTGAAAAGCCTCACCCCGTCCCTCATGGTGATGTTATATTCGTTCTTCGTGTAATGTTTTGCTATATCAAATTTTCCGGTTTCCTTGTTATTCGTACAGCTAATAGTCTGAAGAAAACAACAGGCTAACAGAATACTGATTAATGGTTTCATTGAAGTGTTTTTATACATATACATTTTACGAATATAAAGATAGGATTATATCGGGAAATGCCATAGTCAGGCAACAACCGGTGACTCTCAAACCATTTCCCTGTGTGCAGACAAAAATCCGCAAGCCAGCAGCCAGCATTGAGTAACCTCCAGCATCAAATGACCAGCAATAAGCAGCCAGATTTAATTCCTTCTCCCGCCCAGCAGCATTATATAATAAAAGAGCATTGCAAGCGATGATATTGCTGCAACAAGGTAAGTATATGAAGCCCATTTCAGGGCATCTTTTGCCATATCATGTGTTAAATGACCGGTTATTCCGCTGTTGTTAAGCCAGGCAAGTGCACGTTTGCTTGCATCGATCTCAACAGGCAGTGTAACAAGCGCAAACACCGAGAAAACAGCATAACAGGCAATAATAATATACAGGGCAGTCTCAAAGGGCAGGATTCCCGGAAGAAACATGAAACCTATAAACATCATCGCAAAAATAATATTCATGATCTTTGCACTGACATTCTGTACGGGGACCAAAGCTGTCCTGAACTGTAAAAATGCATATGCATTAGCATGCTGTACGGCGTGGCCGCATTCATGTGCAGCAACTGCAGCAGATGCAATGCTCCTGCCGTGATAAACATCATTACTCAGATTAACAGTCCGTGTTGCCGGATTATAATGGTCCGTGAGCTTCCCCTGTACAGAAGTCACACTTACATTGCTTATACCGTTATCATAAAGCATCTTTTCGGCCACCTCCCTGCCAGACATATTATTGTCTACAGGAATCTTCGAATACTTCCTGAATTTCGACTTCAGCCTGTTGCCTACCAGTGAACTGACTATCAGGAATGCTATGAAAATCAACAAATATCCCGGATCAAAATACATATCTCTAAAGTTTAATGTTCGACAATAATAACGGATATTCACTTAACAAATTTCTTACCAGATTTGTTTTTTTTCATCCCGGATGTCATATTGGCAGGGATTTTAACCAGTAACCGGCAACAAGCAACATCCTAAATCATTCTCTGCGTTATTGTGAGAGATAAAAATAGTTTGCTAAATTTGTTGTATTATTAATACTCAAATTTTAACTAACATGCAAACAATTGATAACTACAACTTTTCGGGCAAGAAAGTAATAGTAAGGGTTGATTTTAACGTGCCTCTTGACAAAGAAACATTTGAAATAACTGATGATACAAGAATAAGAGGGGCTTTGCCGACAATCAGGAAAATCATTGGTGAAGGAGGTTGTGCCGTATTGATGTCACATCTCGGCAGGCCAAAGGAAGGCCCGGAAGATAAGTTTTCATTAAAACATGTTATCCCCACACTTAAGGAATATTTACCCAAAACAAGGATAATATTTGCCGATGACTGCATAGGTAAAAAAACCCTGAGACTAAAAGATGCTCTGCAGCCGGGTGATGTTCTCCTGCTCGAAAACCTGCGTTTTTACAGCGAGGAAACAAAGGGTGACGAAGGATTTTCAAAACAGCTTGCAAAAGGTATGGATGTATACGTGAACGATGCATTCGG
>CAZBUF010000439.1:0-2237 GCA_964495025.1 uncultured Bacteroidales bacterium
CGAGACTTATTATAACTACACATACAACTCATAAGATCCATAAAAGGGTTGTGGGATTTAATACTATTATTATTGGGAGTAACAAGCAGGCGGTTGATATTTGCCTGGATATTAAGAATCAATCCAGGAGCAGTGGCAATAAAATAGTAGGTTTTGTAAATGTAAATAATAAACCCAAATATCTTCTGGGGAATTATATACCACACCTGGGGATGTTGGATGAATTAAAAGAAGTTATAAAAAAACATAAGGTTGAAGAAGTAATAATTGCTATTGATTCTTCAGAACATGATAAAATAGGACGTATAATTAATAATTTGATTGACAGTAATGTTGTAATTAAAGCAATACCCAGCATGTATGATATACTAACAGGAAAGGTGAGAATGACTACAATCTTTGGCACGCCGCTTATTCAGATATCTCATCAGCTAATGCCTGCATGGCAGGAAAACCTTAAACATTTTATTGATATCGTCATTTCCATGATGGCATTAATAATACTCTCTCCGCTTTGTCTTTTTCTGATAATCGGGGTTAAGCTTTCATCCAAAGGTCCGATTTTTTATAGCCATGAGAGGATAGGAAGATATGGAAAACCTTTTACGATATATAAATTCCGGTCGATGATAGCCAATTCTGAAAAAAACGGGCCTGAATTATCTTCCAAAAGGGATGACAGGATAACCGGATTCGGCCGTTTTATGAGAAGGTCAAGGCTGGATGAGATTCCAAACTTCTTCAATGTGTTAAGAGGAGAAATGTCACTTGTAGGACCAAGGCCGGAAAGGAAGTATTTTATTGACAAGATTATCGAAAAAGCGCCACATTATATTCACCTCTTAAAAGTGAGGCCCGGAATTACTTCGTGGGGCCAGGTCAAATTTGGCTATGCTGAAAATGTTAATCAGATGATCAAACGGCTAAGGTATGATCTTATCTACCTTGATAATATGTCACTTTATGTTGACATTAAAATAATAATATATACGCTGATCACTATTTTTAAGGGCAAGGGGATCTGATGCCATTTTCTCATCCGGCTTTTATTTCTGATTGTCC
Source organism: uncultured Bacteroidales bacterium (assembly GCA_964495025.1). Taxonomy (GTDB): domain Bacteria; phylum Bacteroidota; class Bacteroidia; order Bacteroidales; family UBA10428. The sequence goes on from CAZBUF010000439.1 coordinate 1,063, forward strand.
ATATTATCCTTTTAACTGTTTACTTTAATGAATGTCTTTTTATAGCTATATATTCAGGCCCCGCTGATTTAAGTATGCTCTCATATAAAATAATCTCCCTGACATTGATCTCCTGAAACTCTGTATACCTGTATTTATCAATCCATTCCTTTAATACCCGGCGGCCTTTTAAAAATTTAATCCTGCCGATAGTAAGATGGGGCGAGAATGGCTTATCCGGTTTTTTAAAACCAAGCATTCTCATTTCTTCATCAACAGCATTGCCGAGAATTTCCAGTTCTTTAGATTGCACAAGGCCCATCCATAAAACACGGGGATTTGCGGGATTTCCAAAAACACCAAATTCCTTCAATTTCAGGCAGAAGCCTGAGCAACGGCCTGAAATCTTATGCAGACTACGATTAACAGAATTTATCAATGAGTCATCTATATCGCCAAGAAACTGTAATGTTATGTGATACTGCCCGGGGTCAACCCACTTGATTCTTTCTTTCCCGAGATCATTCCGGAATTCATCCAGAATTTTACTAACGTGGTCGTTTAACGGTATATCAATTGCAATAAATGTCCTTTTCAAAACATGTATTAATTACAGATTATAATGCAAATAAAATACTTTTAACAAAATAGCACCAATAATAACTGAATTATTACACTTAAAATTTTTAAAATCAGTAAACTGTATAGCTTAAAATGCACTTTATACTTTCTGTGCAACTAAAATATTTTTATTGTTTATTATTATGATTTTTTTGTTAAACATATTTATGCAAAATATGGCCCTTTTTGTAATTTATATTTAATTTAGAATATTTACTGATAAACATCTTATACCTCTTATTATTGCTATTTTCGCGCATTATTTATTATTTATAAAGTTCCTGGAATAAAGGCTTTTGGGTTTAAGTGAATTTGTTAAGTGTTTAATTATTATCTATTTTTGTTAAACATTTATTAAAAGCAAAATCATGACAGCGATAGAATTTAATTATCAGTTAACAGGCCTTTCGCCAAACCTGAAAAAGTTTGCTCTTAGTTTAACTTCTAACATGGATGACGCCAAAGACCTGCTGCAGGAAACATTTTTAAAAGCGATTTCCTACAGGGATAAGTTTACCGATAATACAAATCTCAAAGCCTGGACTTACACAATAATGAAAAATACATTTATTAAT
>CAZBUF010000440.1:0-1695 GCA_964495025.1 uncultured Bacteroidales bacterium
TGTGCAGGTTTTTGAAAGTACAAGAGGGCTCAGGATAGGAAATAAGGTTACCTTTTCCGGTCATATGCTTGAAGTTACTCTTGGGCCCGGACTTCTATCAAAGAATTATGACGGCCTTCAAAATGATCTGGATAAAATGGATAGTTTATTTCTTGTGAAAGGTGAATATACGAATGCTTTGGATGAGGATAAACTGTGGGATTTTAAGCCAATTGCCAATGCCGGGGATACGGCTGTTGCAGGCGACTGGCTTGGTGAGACAGATGAAAATTCAATGCCCCATAAGATAATGGTCCCATTTAGCTTTGATGGCAGCTTTAAAATCAAGAGTATTGCTAAAGCCGGTAAGTATAAGGTAAATGATACTATTGCCATTCTTTCAGACAATGAAAAAAAGGATATTCCTGTTACAATGGTTCAGAAATGGCCCGTAAAAGTTGCTGTTAAGGCATTCAGGGAAAAACCCCGGCCATTCAAATTACTGGAAACAGGAGTAAGAATAATCGATACGCTGAATCCCATTGTTGAAGGCGGAACAGGCTTTATTCCCGGGCCTTTTGGTTGTGGTAAAACGGTATTGCAGCATGCTATTTCCAAACAGGCCGAAGCAGATATTGTAATCATTGCTGCCTGCGGTGAAAGAGCAAACGAAGTAGTAGAATTATTTAAGGAATTTCCTGAACTGGAAGACATAAGAACAGGAAGAAAACTTATGGAAAGAACCACGATTATTGCCAATACTTCAAATATGCCCGTTGCAGCCCGTGAAGCATCAGTATATACAGCAATGACAATTGCAGAATATTACCGTTCAATGGGATTAAGGGTGCTGATGCTGGCTGATTCAACATCAAGATGGGCACAGGCACTCAGGGAGATGTCAAACAGGATGGAAGAACTTCCGGGTCCCGATGCCTTTCCAATGGATCTGCCGGCAGTAATTTCAAATTTCTATTCAAGGGCAGGATATACAATATTAAACAATAAGGAATCAGGCTCTATCACTTTTATAGGTACAGTGTCACCTGCCGGTGGAAATCTTAAAGAACCTGTTACGGAATCCACCAAGAAGGTCGCAAGATGTTTTTATGCTCTTGCACAACATCGTGCTGACAGCAAGAGATACCCTGCAGTGGATCCTATAGAAAGTTATTCAAAATACCTTGAATATCCCGAATTTGCAGAATATGTTGAAAATAAAATCTCGGATGACTGGCTGGATCAGGTCAATAAAGCTAAAATCATCTTTCAGCGCGGCAAAGAGACTTATGAACAAATAAATATCCTTGGTGATGATGGTGTTCCTGTTGATTATCATGTTACTTACTGGAAATCAGAAATAATAGACTTCGTTATCTTACAGCAGGATGCTTTTGATAAAGTAGACCAGTCAACACCAATAGAAAGACAAAAATATATGCTTGATCATGTACTCGTAAAAGATCTGTTTCGGTTGCTTGTTTTGGAGATAAGACGGTGCATTGTTTTAAGATGCTTTTTTTTTCTAAAAATTCTAGTGTTTTTTTAGGTTTATTACCTACCAAAGGGTGGTCTAATCCTAGGTCGTATTTGTTGTAATCATCGTGGTAAACTAGTGCAATCATATTAGAATCCGACAACATATTTCATTCTAAAAAGATTTTTATAGATGGCCTCTATTCCACCTTCTACATTCCTCACAACTTAAGGAATTAA
>CAZBUF010000441.1:0-4449 GCA_964495025.1 uncultured Bacteroidales bacterium
GTTGACAATATTAACAGTGATAACGGAGCAGTTGATCTGTCATTTAATATAGCAGAAGGCAAAACATACCTGTTAAATCTGTTTCTTGACAGGTTATGGCTGCAATATACATCAGGCAATCTGGAGATTAAAGCGGGACGCCAGCGCATTAACTGGGGGCAGACATTTGTGTGGAATCCAAATGATATTTTCAATACCTATAACTTTTATGATTTCGATTACCCTGAAAGGCCCGGAAGTGATGCAGTAAGGATACAATATTATCCGAACTCCGTTTCTACGGCAGAAGTAGCGATTAAAGCTGACAGTGCCTCTGACATAACGGCTGCCGGACTGTACAGGTTGAATAAATGGAGTTATGATATACAGTTCCTGGGAGGGATACTAAACAGTGAGGATATTGTCCTGGGCTCAGGATGGTCAGGCGATATCAAAGGGGTAAGCTTTAGAGGCGAGTTAAGCTATTTTTACCCGATGAAAAATTTTAGCGATACAACAGGCCTGTTTTTTGCATCAGTATCCTCGGAATATATTTTTAGTAATTCATTTACACTGCAGTTTGAAGCCTTATACCGGCAGTTGCCAAAGACAAAGGATATATCCAATTTTGCAGAGTTCTATTCAGGCCCGCTGTCAGTTAAGAAACTGGCATTTACCGAATATAATTTATTCGTGCAGGCATCATACCCCGTAACTCCGCTTTTTAACGCAAGCATAGGAAGTATGGTTTTTTTTGGCGGGATAAACGGATATTATATAGGCCCCTCTTTAAGCTATTCACTTATGGATAACCTTGATTTTTCAATTTATATGCAGATTTTCAGCGGCAAATTCCCTGATGATGAAGGAATAAAACATAAACAAAATTTCAATCTGGGATTTTTAAGATTGAAAATGAGCTTTTAACATCGGGATTTTTATACAGAACAACATGAACGGCCATGCATCTGAATTCCTTTTCAACAATCCACTTATTTTTAAGTATATCAATTTCCTCATCAGAGAACATATTATATATATTTGAATAAAAGATATACTTGTCTGTTTTAAAATTTTTCAAAGGGAAAGCCCTCTCATCATTATTTAAATCAATGAATTTGTAATTTGTAATATTTGGGACCTCAGAACCGATTTCACTAAAAGGAATGCCCTTGCTGTCAATATAACTGATCATTTTCCCCCGAAGCTTGTAATAAGGCATATGTGAAATAGTGGCATCCCAGCCTTTTGCTATTTTATCGGGGTAGACCCAGAAGTTACCTGATAGTAATCCGATGATCAGCATAAGATAGATATAAAGACTTATTTTCCTGTCAGAGATTTTTTCAAAGAGTATATAGGCAATTATGATAGTAAGCAGCAGAAATACTATCATGAGGTATCTGTGCCCTGACAATACTTTGTATATTAGCATGGGAGGCAGGCTGATCAGCAGGGAAAGTATAATAAGAATCAACAGTATTTTAATTGTCTCATCTGTGAGGATCTTCTTTTTAAGAAAGAGCACAAGAAAATAAATTCCGAAAATCCAGAAAAATAATCTTCCAAAATCAACCAGCCTCCAGATTACTATTAAAATGTTTCTAAGGAAACCGGTAAAATTTACGGTCTCGAAACAACCTGCCCATGCCGATGCATCATGTTTGAAGTTCCAGCCTGTTGCAATGTAATGAAAAACAAGATAAGCAAGATTAATGAAAAAGGCAGGAAGGTATTGAGGTATTATACTCACCAGGCTCCTGAAGTAATCTTTTTGATAGTGTATTTTATAGATATAATAATCAAAAATATACACTATGAAACATGAAATAAGTCCGCGGGTATGGATAAGAGATAATCCTGTTAATGATATTATAAGAAGGTTTCTTTTTTTGCCAAGTATCGAATTAACTGACAGGAAGAAGAAAAACAAAAGAATCAGATCACTTGAAACGACAACTACCTGAGATAATAAAGTTGTATCGATTGCAACCAAAACTAGTGTGAGAATAATATGCTTCTCGCTTTTAAAAATATATTTCATAAAAACATATAGCTGATAAGTCAGTCCGATAATAAACGGCAGCATTAAATAATGGCCGACTTTAAGGTTGATTCCAAAGACCTTCCATAATCCTGCCAGCAGATAACTTAGTGCAGGTGTATACCCACCATCCATGGAGTTGGGCAATAACAATGAAAAATTGTTTTCATAAAACCAGAATGCCCTTTTTGAAATTATTATATCCTTGTCCCAGAAAAAAGGATTATTGGAAACTGCTATTATAATGATTGTGAAGAATAAATAAAATGGTATAAGTCTGGCAGGTCCGCTGGTTAAGAATTTTGGTATTTTCATTGTTATATTGGGGAAAGTGTTGAATAAGAATAAGATATGCTGTCATTTATTTAAGCGCCTCAGCACCGGCGACAATTTCAAGAATTTCTTTTGTTATTGAAGCCTGGCGTGCTTTATTATATTCCATCTGTAATTCTTTGATTAGCTCAGTGGCGTTATCAGTTGCTTTATGCATAGCTGTCATTCTTGCCCCGTGCTCTGATGCATACGAGTCCAAAAGGGCCTTAAAAAATTCTATCCGGAGTAATTTCGGGATTAGCTCTTTAATAATATATTCTTTTGTCGGTTCAAAAATATATTCAACAGGATCTTCAAATCTATCTTCAACCTTTTCTTCGTGCAGTATAGGCAAAAATTGTTTTTCCACCAGTATTTGAAGAGCAGCATTACTAAACTGATTGAATATAAGTTCAACCCTGTCATAGTTATCTTTCGCGTAATCGTTAATAATTGATTCGACAATAGGAAAAACATTCGTGAAACTCAGCATATCGAAAATATCAATATATGATTTCACAACGTTATATTTTCTGGATTTAAGATAGTCATTTCCTTTTTTCCCTATACATATAATATCAACATTCCCGTTTTCATTTTGATGCCTGAATTTTTCATCGGCAATTTGCATCGACTTTTTAATAACATTTGAATTAAATGCGCCGCACAAACCTCTGTTAGATGTTATTACAACGAGCAATACTTTTTCTGCTTTCTTTTCTTTAAAGAATATATTCTCCTTATATGAATAGGTTTCAAAGTCCAGTTTTTCCAGAATATTATGCAGCTTATTGGCAAACGGGCGCATCTGCATTATTGCATCCTGTGCCCTGCGAAGTTTGGCGGCAGAGACCATTTTCATCGCGCTTGTTATCTGCCGTGTAGACTTGACTGATAATACCCTGATCCTTATTTCTTTGAGATTTGCCATTTATTTATATTTTTCTGCAACATCCAAAGCAATGGCCTCAAGAGTTTTTCCCATTTGATCTGTCATCGCACCGGAGCGTAGATCATTCAACAGGTTTTTATGTTTTACTTCAATAAATTCAAGGAATTCCTTTTCAAATTCTTTTATTTTATCAACAGGTATATCCTTAAGAAGGCCTTCTGTGCCGCAATAAATTATAGCGACTTGTTTTTCAACTGCCATTGGTGAATATTGATCCTGTTTAAGAATTTCAACATTTTTTGATCCTTTGTCAAGAATTGCAAGAGTTGTAGCGTCGAGGTCAGAGCCAAACTTAGCAAATGCTTCCAGTTCCCTGAACTGTGCCTGTTCAAGTTTGAGCGTTCCGGAGACTTTTTTCATAGATTTTATCTGGGCGGTACCACCAACACGGGATACTGATATTCCTACATTTATTGCAGGCCTGATGCCGGCATTAAAAAGTCCTGATTCCAAAAAGATCTGTCCGTCAGTAATTGATATTACATTAGTTGGGATATAAGCAGACACATCACCAGCCTGTGTTTCAATAATAGGCAAGGCAGTTAATGACCCTCCACCCTTGACAATAGGTTTTAATTGAATTGGAAGATCATTCATTTGTGCTGCAATCTCATCATTCTCAATAATTTTTGCGGCACGTTCCAGAAGCCTGGAGTGAAGGTAAAAAACATCACCGGGATATGCTTCCCGCCCGGGAGGCCTTCTCAATAGCAGGGATACTTCCCTGTATGCAACTGCCTGTTTTGAAAGATCATCGAAAATAATAAGGGCTGATCGCCCGGTATCCCTAAAAAATTCACCTATTGCAGCCCCGGCAAAAGGTGAATAGAATTGCAGAGCGGCCGGATCTGATGCAGTAGCTGATAAAATTACTGTATAAGCCAGGGCTCCTTTTTCTTCAAGTGTTTTTGCAATATTTACAACGTTTGATCCTTTCTGGCCAATTGCAACATATATACAATAAACAGGTTCTCCCTTATCATAAAATTCTTTTTGATTTATTATAGTATCAATAGCTATAGCAGTTTTTCCTGTCTGCCTGTCACCGATAATAAGTTCCCGCTGGCCTTTTCCAATAGGTATCATGGCATCAATAGGCTTAATGCCTGTTTGTAATGGTTCATTAACAGGCTGGCGAAATATTACGCCGGGGGCTTTTCTT
>CAZBUF010000442.1:0-8208 GCA_964495025.1 uncultured Bacteroidales bacterium
AGTTATAATAATAATCATTTGTTGCTTTGTAATAGCCGCATGCGAAAAGATTGAACCTGCCAATCCGGTGCCTGAGATAGGCTTCAAAGAACTTAGAATAACTGACGGGTTTGATACTATAGGAAGCCAGGTAAATCCTACAAAAAATTGCGAACTGTTATTTTCATTTATTGATGGCGACGGTGATATTGGATTAATAAGGTCACCGCTTGATACAATTGATCCCAGGAATATATTTATTATTCCTTTCAGTAAGCTTGAAAATACCTATATCCGTGAAGATGAACTTGATACACTAACATTCTGGATAAAACATGATACAAAGATGGAACGTGTAGGGCAAAATAAGACGCTTAAAGGCGAAATAAAGGTTAAGTTCAGTTATTACGTTCAGTTCATTGCAAATTACGATACACTGAAATTTGATTTTTACATCATTGACAGGGAGGGCAATCAGAGTAATGTTGAATCAACCGGTGATGCAGCATTAAACTAGATAGTTATTTGTTGTCCTTGTCCTGTTGTTCAGGCCTGGGTAACAACACTTTTCTTGACAACCTGAAGAATCCTGATTTTTTATCAACATCAATAAGTTTAACCTCAACTTCCTGGCCTTCTTTCAGCTCATCCTCAACAGCATTTATTCTTTTCCATGCTATCTCCGAGATATGTAACAGACCTTCTTTTCCGGGCATAAACTCAACAAAAGCGCCGAAACTTACTATCGACTTGATAAGCCCCTTATATATCTTGCCAACCTCGGGAACTGCCACTATCTGACTTATTCTTGCTATGGCAGCATCAATTGATTCTTTATCTTCAGCAGAGACATCAACCATGCCCACGCCGTTTTCCTCTTCAATAAGAATAGTAGCACCTGTATCCTCCTGTATCTTTTGAATTATTTTTCCTCCCGGGCCGATAAGTGCGCCGATCATATCTTTAGGGATAGTTAACTGAACGATCCTTGGTACATGTGGTTTATAATCTGCTCTTGGTTCAGGTATTGCTTCTATAAGCTTATCGAGAATTTTCATGCGCCCTGCTTTGGCCTGCTCAAGAGCCTTGCTTAAGATATCGTATGATAAACCCTCAACTTTAATATCCATTTGAGTAGCTGTTATCCCGTCTTTTGTGCCGGCGATTTTGAAATCCATATCACCCAGGTGATCTTCATCGCCTAAAATATCGGAGAGAATAGCAAATTTTCCGGAATCGCCGTCTGTTATCAGTCCCATTGCTATGCCTGATACAGGTTTACGGATTTTTACACCTGAATCCATTAATGCCAGTGTGCCTGCACATACTGTTGCCATGGATGATGAGCCGTTGGATTCGAGTATGTCAGATACCACACGTATTGCATAGGGATTATCTTCAGGGATCATTCTTTTCAGGGCGCGGTGCGCAAGGTTGCCATGGCCTATTTCCCTTCTGCTTATGCCCCTGTTTGGCCTGGCATCCCCGGTTGAAAACGGGGGGAAGTTATAATGTAATACAAACTTATTTGTTCCCTGAATAAGAACTTCATCAATGATCTTTTCATCAAGCTTTGTTCCCAGTGTTATTGTGGCAATTGACTGGGTTTCACCTCTTGTAAATACTGCAGACCCGTGTGCAGCCGGCAAATAATCCACGTCGCAACATATGGGTCTGATCTCATCCGGCTTCCTGCCGTCCACCCTTATATTTTCATCAAGGATCAATCTTCTTACAGCTTCTTTCTCTACCTCGTGGAAGTACTTATTAACTAAAAACTCTCTGCTATCATCTTCTTCGCAATATAAATCAATAAGTTCCTGTTGCATTCCTTCATAAGCATCATTACGTTCGCGTTTACCCTGAATGGTCCTTGCTATTTTATAAACTTTATCATATGTTTTATCATGTATTGCCTTTCTGAGTTCTTCATCATCTTCCTCATGAGAGTATTCACTTTTTTTCTCACTTCCTACCATTTTTGCTAATTCCACCTGTACCTTGCAGTGCTTTTTAATTTCCTCGTGGGCAAATTTTATAGCTTCAAGCATATCTGTTTCCGAAACCTCATCCATCTCTCCTTCCACCATAAGAATATTATCATATGTAGCACCGACAATAATGTCAATATCTGCAGTTTTTGTTTCAGAAAATGAGGGATTAATTTTAAATTTTCCATCAATTCTGCCGACCCTTACTTCAGCCATCGGACCGTTAAATGGTATGTCAGATACAGCCAGGGCTGCTGATGCTGCCAGTCCGGCGAGGGCATCAGGCATTATTTCCTTGTCAGCTGACATAAGATATATGTTTACAAAGGTCTCCGAATGAAAATCATCCGGAAAAAGAGGGCGGAGGGCACGATCCACCAAACGTGATATTAATATTTCATAATCACCCGGTCTGGTCTCCCTTTTAATAAATCCTCCGGGGAATCTTCCTACTGCTGCGAACTTTTCCTTGTATTCTACCGAAAGCGGCATAAAATCAACATCTTCCCTTGCCTCCTTTGAAGCAACAACTGTGGCCAGCAACATAGTATTACCGGTTTTTAATAAAACAGCCCCATCGGCTTGTCTTGCTAATTTTCCTGTTTCAATGGTTATTGTTCTTCCATCTCCAATATCAATATTTTTTTCAAATAACTTATACATATTTTTTTGTTTATTTTAATGCAAATATACGAAAGTATCTCTTTCTTTAATAAACGAAAAAAGGCAATCCGGAGAATTGCCCTTTTATTTTCGAAGTTTTAATGCTTTAATAATGGCACGATATCTTTCAATATCTATGTTTTTAAGATAGTCAAGCAACCTTCTGCGTTTACCGACAAGTTTTAATAAAGCTCTCTGAGTACTAAAATCTTTCTTATTCTTTTTCAGGTGTAAAGTAAGATGATTAATACGGTGAGAAAACAGAGCTATTTGACTTTCAGGTGAACCGGTGTCAGTTTTGTCTTTCCCGAAATCTTTAAAAATTTCCTGTTTCTTTTCAACTGTTAGATACATTCTGTTGACTTTATATATAACTCTAAAATTAAGAGATGCAAAAGTATTTATTTTTTTTTAGAAATCAATAGGATTGGTTAAAAAGTTTCATTATTAAATCCTGTAATTCCGGCGAGAGCATAACTATGCGCCGACACCCATATACAGAAGGTCTCTTAAGCTTGTGATCTGTTTTCTGGTACCAAGGACAAAAATTTTGTCTTTTGATGTGAGAACTACTTCGGGAAGGGGATTGATTATGTATGACTGGTCTTCTCTTTTTATGCCGATAATGTTTGCTCCTGATTCATTTCTGACATCCAGCTCACGTATTGATTTTCCCTCGAAACATTGAGCAATGGTTTTGCATGAGAGCTCTTCCAGGGCCATGTTTTCGGCGCTTTGAAGCATGATATATTCCAGGAATTCCACAACATCAGGCTGGGTAACAAGTTTAGCCATTCTCTGTCCCCCTATCTTATCAGGCATTATCACATTTGTGGCGCCCGCTCTTTTCAATTTTGTATCGGAATGTTCATCCGAGGCACGGCTGATAATCCTCAGATTAGGATTCATTCCACGGGCAGTGAGAACCACAAGCAAATTATCGGCATCAACAGGAAGAGTTGAAATTAAAGCTGTGGCCCTGTTGATATGAGTCATTTCCAGTACCTCGTCTTTTGTGGCATCCCCCTGAATATAGAGAAGCCTGGGGATCCTTAAAATATCTTCAACAATGTTCAGGTTATTTTCAATAATAACCAGGGGGATGTCATGCTCCATTAATTCACTTACAACCTGTTTACCGTTTCTGCCGTATCCGCATACAATTATATGGTCGCTTATACTTTTCATTTTCCTTTTCATCCTTGAATTTCTGAATATATGCCGAAATGTACCGTCAACAACATGACGGATAAAAGTTGTTACAGCATAAGCAAATATACCAAAACTTGAGATAATAAGAAATGTCGTGAAATACATTCCGGTAACCGACAGGGGTTCCACTTCTCTGAATCCTACAGTAGTGATAGTAATTACGGTCATATAGAACGCTTTGTAGAAAGTCCAGCCCTCAATAACCATATACCCTGTTACACCTAAAAAAATGGCTGCAATGAAAAGAACGACAGCAAATAATGCCCTGTTTATACTATCCTTTTTCATTTATACTGTTGATGATATTATTTTATTTCCTATCTGGCAATTTAAACAAAATTTTTTATTGCAGTATTCATTTTTTAATTGTATTAATGCCTGGGAGTAAAAAGCATTTTTAGCATTTATCCCTGTTTCCTTCCATTTTCTGATAATATTGTTATTTTCAGCCGGGATTTTTGTAAGCAAATCAATGGCTTTTTCCTTTAATCCGTCATTATTATTCACCTTTCCATAAATAAACAGGAAAGGGACTATTGTATTTATGAAAATAATATTAAATGCGGTGTCTCCAAACTTTTTGACCTGCTTTTTTGATTCTCTGCCGAATAAAAAATGTTTATTCCAGTATTCCGATGGTTGTATACAAAAGCATTTCTTTAGCTGTTCAACAGTTTTACAATCAATGATCTTTGAGAAAAGCGCATGTGAATTATATATAAGGGCAGCGAACTGCGCAAGCCTCACAGTTGGAAAATTTCCCGGCCTGAGCCTCAGGAATTTCCATATATGCTTATCAATAGGTGTGAGCTGAAACTTTCTCCTTAGAAAAGTGTATTCTTTTTTTAATTTCTCATAATAATTATCAAACAGGATATTATCACATAAAAATCCGGCCTGCCCGAAAAGCAATGCCTCGATCTGGAAATGGCTGTTTTTATGCCTGGATAAATATTTCAAAGGCAAAGACTTGGCCAGCATCTCAAATGGCAATGAATTCAACTTAAATCCGTAGCTTTTTGCGAGATGGATATAAAAGGCCTCTTCCCAGTCATTCCTTGTAGCCTTTAATGTATCGGCAATACTCCCGGCTTTTAACTCCAGACGGTCGGCCAGCAATACATTCAGCCAGTAGTCAATAAAGAATTTATCGATTTTATGTAATTCATCCTGACATGGTATCCATAGTTCATTAGAGATTAGTTTCGAGTAGTTGTCATACAGCGACCTCTCAAAACTGAGTTCAATTGTTGGTATTATCTCTCCGTTAGTACGTTTAATTGTAATATCATTTTTTAATACAACATGCAGTATGACATTATTATAAGCCTTATTGTTTTTATGATTGTGCTTATTCCAGTCAGATGAATTTATATGAATTTCTGCGTTGCCTGCCCATGTTGTATTGCCGATCCTTACACATACATTGAGAAAGTCGGGCCCGGCATTGGTATTATGCTCCCCCGGCTTTAATATTTCTATTTTCTCTCCGGTATCAGCAATAAGATCATCCTTATTGTACAGTGAGTATTTCCAGATATAGTGCAGGAATTCTTCAGTCATTTATTTTATAAAGGATATATGAGAGAACACAAACATCATGAAAATGAAAAAAAACACTGATACTCATATGAGTATCATATAATGTGATTTTCTTTAAGTAGTTTTTGCATCTGTAATTGAAGCTCTTTTGCCTTTGAACCTGCCGTTTCAGCAAACCCCGGGGTATTGTCCGCAAAGATTATGGATCTGCAGGAATTTACAATTAACCCGAGCTTTTTGTTCTTTCCGTATTTTACAACTTCATCCAGACTTCCTCCCTGTGCTCCTACGCCGGGGACCAGTATAAAATGATCAGGAATGATACTTCTGATCGTCACAAGCAGGGAAGCCCTTGTAGCACCGGTTACAAACATCATGTTATCCGCTGTTCCCCATTCTTTTGATTTTTGTACTACTGTTTCAAAAAGTATTTTGTTATTGCCGGACTTAAAAAGCTGGAAATCTTCAGCCCCGGGATTTGATGTTAGTGCTACAATGATAACCCATTTATTTTTGTATTTAAGAAACGGCATTACTGAGTCTTTTCCCATATAAGGAGAAACTGTAACGGCATCAAACTCCATATTTTCAAAAAAAGCCTTTGCATACATTTCAGAGGAATTTGCAATATCTCCTCTTTTTGCGTCGGCAATAAGAAATATATCAGGATAATATTTCTTTATATACGATACTGTTAATTCAAGGCTCTCCCATCCGTGTAATCCCCGGCTTTCATAAAATGCTGTATTTGGCTTATATGCAACAGAATATTTGTTGGTCGAGTCAATTATCTGTTTGTTAAATTCAAATGCCGGATTGTTATATTTATGCAGGGATTCAGGTATTTTCTTAATATCTGTATCAAGGCCGATACATAGAAAGCTTTTTTTATTTTTGATATTTTGGAATAACTGTTCGCCGGTCATAGAATATATTTCAGAACATTAATTAAATACAAAATAATCAATATATCAGTTAAGCCCGCTTACTTTAAGACGTTCGGTATTTTCAGCCATTTGCAGTTTATCAATTATTTCCCTGATGTTACCATCCAAAATAGCAGGCAGGTTATATAATGTAAGATTTATCCGATGATCAGTCATTCTTCCCTGGGGATAATTGTAAGTTCTGATTTTAGCTGAACGGTCACCTGTTGACACCATTGTTTTTCTTTTTGATGCTATTTCAGCAAGGTACTTCTGATGTTCGATATCATAAAGGCGGGTTCTGAGTTCTGCCATCGCTTTATCAAGATTTTTCAGCTGAGATTTCTGATCCTGGCATGTTACAATTATGCCGGTAGGAATATGAGTTAGCCTGATCGCTGAATATGTTGTATTTACAGATTGTCCCCCGGGCCCGGAAGAACAATACCTGTCGACACGTATATCTTCCTGTTTTACATCCACGTCAAGCTCATCAGCTTCGGGCAATACGGCCACTGTAGCTGCCGATGTATGTACTCTTCCCTGTGTTTCGGTTTGAGGTATACGCTGCACACGATGAACACCTGATTCGTATTTCAGTACCCCGTAAACACCGTTTCCCCTGACATTTAAAATAATTTCCTTGAAACCTCCGGCTGTGCCTTCAGTAAAATTTGTCAATTGCAGCTTCCAGCCCATCTGTTCTGCAAATTTTGTATACATCCTGTGCAGGTCACCTGCGAAGATACTTGCTTCGTCACCTCCGGTACCAGCCCGTATTTCCAGAATTGCATTTTTACTGTCTTCTGCATCAACAGGAAGCAATAATATCCTTAACTTGTCTTCAAGGGAGGTTATTCTCCGATATAACTCTTCCAACTCCACCTTCGCCATTTCTTTTAACTCACCGTCTTTTTCTTCAGCAAGAATTTCCTTTGCATCTTTTATATTACTAAGTATATTCCTATACTCATCATATATCTGCACTACAGGCTCCAGCTCCTTATATTCTTTATTAAGCTGAACATAGCGCTTCATATTGGCAGTAATTTCAGGATCATTTATTAATCTGCCAACTTCTTCAAATCTGTGCTTGACGCCTTCGAGCTTCTCCAGGATAATATTACTATCCATAACAGGTATATGAAATATTAATAATGAAATGTCCCGAATTCACTTTGGATTGTTAACTTGTTTTCGCCAGGCTTGTCAACATGACCGATCACTTTTGCATCGACATTAAATTCCCGGGAAATTGAAATGATATCCTCAGCATATTCCGGGGAAACATAAATTTCAAATCTATGACCCATATTAAATACCTCATACATCTCATCCCATGGTGTTCCTGACTGTTCCTGGATAAGCCTGAAAAGCAGAGGCAATTCAAAAAGGTCATCTTTAACGGCATGTACATCATCCAGAAATCTTAATACTTTTGTTTGTCCTCCTCCTGTACAATGGATCATCCCATGGATATTTTTACGGTGCTTCTCAAGCACTTTCTTAATTACCGGCGCATAAGTACGTGTAGGCGATAACAGCAGCTTCCCGGCATCAATGTCAAGCCCTTCAATTTTGTCAGTCAGGTAATACTTACCTGTATAAATCAATGACTGCGGTATCAAATCGTCAAATGTTTCGGGATATTTCTGTGCAAGGCGATTTTGAAACATATCGTGCCGTGCTGAAGTAAGGCCGTTGCTTCCAATCCCACTGTTATAGTCATTTTCATAAATTGCTTTGCCTGAGGAAGCAAGACCTATAATAACATCTCCTTCCTGAATATTGTTTTCGATCACATCAGACCTTTTCATTCTGCATGTTACCGTTGAATCGACAGTAATGGTCCTTACAAGGTCGCCGATATCAGCAGTTTCGCCGCCGGCCAGGAA
>CAZBUF010000443.1:0-2593 GCA_964495025.1 uncultured Bacteroidales bacterium
TGACGTTCCCCAGGGTGAACTGGTGGTTATAACCAAAGACGGACATCAATACCGTGATCTGCAGTATATCGTCAGGAAAGCAGGAGACCCGAATACTCTTAACATTCAGACAATGTATAAAGAAGAAAAATATCTTGTTGGAAAATATGATATTGAAATTCCTGTATTACCGAGAATTTATGAAAAAAATGTTGAAATAGACCAGAGTAATACAACAACTGTTCTGATACCCCGTCCGGGAATAGTCACTCTTATAAAAGCTTCAACAGGATACGGCAGTATTTATAACAGAATCAGCAATAAAAATGAAGATTGGGTATGTAATATTAATAGCATGGTTAAAAACGAGTCGATAATTCTTCAGCCCGGATACTACAGGATCGTTTACAGGGCACAAAATGCAAAACAAACACTTTATACTGTTAACAAGACTTTTGAAATTAAATCAGGGGGATCTGTAGTTTTACAGCTTTATTAAAATAAGCCCGGAATGGCAGGCAAGACAAATGATTATACTGACAAGGAGCTTCTTGAGTTATTTCGTAATGATGATAGTAAAAATTTTGCTTTCAATGTCATTGTCAGAAAATACCAGGAAAGAATTTACTGGCATGTCAGAAAGATGGTGATTTCACATGATGATACCGATGATATATTACAGAATACCTTTATTAAGGTGTGGAGATCCCTTGAAGGCTTCAAAGAGGCATCCGGATTATATACATGGTTGTACAGGATTGCCACTAATGAAGCATTAACATTTTTAAACCGGAAAAAAAGGAGATATTTCCTGCCGCTGGATGATGTTTATAAACATCTAGCGGATACTCTTGAAACAGACGAATATTACAGCGGTGACGAATTACAGCTGAAATTGCAGAAGGCAGTACTTGCACTGCCTGAGAAACAAAGACTTGTATTTAATATGAAGTATTTTGATGATATGAAATATGAAGAAATCGCAAAAATATTGAAAACATCCGTTGGTGCGCTTAAAGCATCTTATCATCATGCAGTAAAAAAAATTGAAAAATATTTAACTGATGATTAAACCTTTAGTATTTTTAATCATCTAATTGTCAGGAATAATTATACCCGGTATGGACGATCTGAATAAAATAGCACCTAAACTTTCAAAAATAAGAAAGGATAGTCATTTCAAAATCCCTGAGGATTATTTTGACAGTTTTCCTTCACGCCTGAGTGATAAAATTCATGCGGAAAAAGATACGGGACTCAAGAG
Organism: uncultured Bacteroidales bacterium; assembly: GCA_964495025.1. Classification (GTDB taxonomy): domain Bacteria; phylum Bacteroidota; class Bacteroidia; order Bacteroidales; family UBA10428. The sequence goes on from CAZBUF010000443.1 coordinate 1,244, forward strand.
AAGGTATGTTTTGAAATTAAAGCCGTACCTGGCAATTGCTGCAATATTTGCAGGCATGGTTATTACAGGTGTTGTCGCATATAATGTATTTAACAGCGGCACGACCAGGAATGAACCGGGAAGAGATGAAATAGCCACTTTGATTAATGATGATATTTACAATTACCCGGAAGAAATAATCATGGATGTTATAGTTGCAAGTGACAGTAAATCAGATAATGCAGCTATAAATGACAAAGAAGAGGATCTTTCAAATGAGGTTATTGATTACCTTATTGATGAAAATATTGACATGATTGATATTATCGATGCATTATAACTTTTATAATAATGAGAACAATTATTCTTTTTAGTATTCTGGTTTTTATGTCAGTGAAAGCATTGGCCCAACCGGATAATGAGGAAAAGCTTAAAAGGTTGCAGGACCAGAAAATAGAATTTTTTACAAACAGGCTTGATCTGACAAAAAATGAGTCCAGGGAATTCTGGCCTGTATATAACGATTACCAGAATAGAAAAAACCTTCTGGCACAGGAAAGAAAGAATACAGCTAAATATTTTACCGAGAACTCGGAAAATATAAGCGAGGATGAAGCTGGAGTAATATTAAAGAAATATATTGATTACCAGAAAAAAGAAACAAGCCTGCTCGAAATATATACTAATAAATTTCGTGATATTTTACCGGAGAAGAAGGTTATCCAGGTTTTTCTGCTTGAAGTGCAATTCAAGCAATGGCTGCTGAAGATGCATATGAAACCCCGGCCAAATGTAAGGTAGAAAACTTATTGCCGCACGAACAGAGCTTTAATCAAATGTGACATTAATCTGGGATTCTCAATTAATCTTCTTGTGGAATAATTAAACCAGTCCTTGCCAAAAGGAACATAAACCCGCACCTGATGGCCTGACTCTGCCAGCATGTTCCGCGATTTGGGTGTAACGCCATATAGCATCTGGAATTCATATCTCTCAGGAAGGATGTTATATTTATCTATAAGATAAAGTGCATTATTGATCAGGTCTTTATCGTGAGTGGCAATTGCCGTATAATAACCGTTATTGAACATAAATTCCAGCCCTTTTAGAAAATTGCGGTTTATTTCATCATGTTTTTTATATGCAATATCTTTGCTTTCAATATAAATACCTTTACAAATCCTGATATTTAAAGGACTGCCATCTTTTTTCAGGTCAACTAAAGATTTCAGGTCATCCAGGGTCCTTTTTAAATATGACTGAAAAACCAGCCCGATATTTCCCGGAAATTCGTTATGAAGCTTTCTGAATAACCGGATCTCCAAATCCGTACATTGTGAATCCTCCATGTCAATTCTGACAAGATAGTTG
>CAZBUF010000444.1:0-2557 GCA_964495025.1 uncultured Bacteroidales bacterium
TCTTCGAAGTAACCTCGATATTAATTTAACTAAGACAACAACCCTCTCAACAAATATTTCAGGTTCTCATTCCCTGAAAAAGGAGACCTGGAGCGGATTCGAATATAGAATGTGGCAAGCCGCCTATTCGAATCCGCCGGATGCTTTCCCTGTCCAGTACAGCGATGGAACCTGGGGATACTGGCCTGCAAATGAAGTTGATGTAATGAATTCTGTTAGAGTTGTATCAGGCCAGGGGATAAGGAAAATAAAGACGTCCATTATAAATACCGACTTTACGCTTACACAAGACCTGAGTATGATTTTAAAAGGACTTAATGCAAAAGGTACATTCGCCATGGACAATACTTTTTTATCTGATGGAGGTGTTTGGCCTAATTGGGGCACACTAATTGAAAAGTGGATTTCCCCTGAGGGCGATGTATATTATAATCAAATGTATGGCGGCGCGAAGTATGATTATGTTACTCCGGAATGGACAGTCCGTAGCGATTCAATGCAGAACGATTCAACAATAAGAAAAACTTTTTACCAGTTTCAGCTTAACTACGAGACCAAAATAAACAGGCATAACATAACTGCCATGGGGCTTTTTAGCCGCGATAAAAAGGCAAAAGGCAGTGTATTCCCGCTTTATCGTGAAGATTGGGTTTTCAGGACAACCTATAATTATGATGAAAGATATTTTGTTGAATTTAACGGATCATACAATGGCTCTGAAAAATTTGGTCAGGTTTACCGGTTTGATTTCTTCCCTTCAGCAGCGCTTGGATGGATTTTGAGTAATGAAAACTTTATGAAAGATATTTCCTGGATTACCAGGCTTAAAATCCGCGGATCTTACGGTCTTGTGGGAAATGATAGAATGGACATGAATGAATACAATCCTGATTTCCGTTGGTTGTACGTGACGTCATGGGAATACGGGGGCGAATCCCTTTTGGGCAGGTATTGGGATTCTTCCAGCCCTTATACATGGTATAAAGAAGGCACTATTGGTAATCCTGAAATACATTGGGAAACGGTAGAAAAGAAGAACCTGGGAATTGAATATTCATTCCTCTACGGGCTGATTGAAGGTAGTGTGGATTTTTTTAATGATTATCGTAAAGAAATTCTTGTAAAGGGCGAAGACAGGGCAGTCGTTGAATATTTTGGAGGGACTCCGCCAGCGGCTAATCTTGGCGAGGTAAAGGTCAAGGGGTATGAAATCGAAACAAAGCTGAACCATCGTTTTGCATATGGGTTCAGATTGTGGGCAAATGTAAATATAACACATGCAAAAGATGAAATCATTTTTGCTGATGATCCTGAATTACTGCCTGCATATCAGAAAAAGGAGGGATACCCGATTGACCAGTACAGGTCGCAATTGCTTGGTGGTTTCGTTAATACATGGGACGAAGTTTATGGCAGTACAAAATGGGATGTGAATGATGAGCTAAAATTACCTGGCGAATTTAATATTATTGATTTTAATGCCGACGGTGTAATAGATGATTATGATAATGCTCCTAACGGCTATCCGGAAAGGCCCCAAAACACTTACAGTTGGAGCCTTGGTTGTGATTATAAAGGATTTACTGTTTTCGTGCAATTTTACGGTGTAAATAATGTAACCAGATATATAAGCTTTGGTAATTTCAACAAGCAAACGAGTGTAGTATATGAACAGGGGGATTACTGGTCAAAAGACAATACCTATGCAGAATCGTTTGTCCCAAGGTATGTAGAAAAATTTAACAGATACGGGAACTTTTACGCTTATGACGGATCGTATTTACGCTTAAAAAATGCAGAAATAGCTTACACCTTCGAGTCAGCCATGATAAACAGAATCGGTATACAGTCATTACGGATATTCCTGAATGGAAACAATCTTCTTTTATGGACTAAAATGCCGGATGACCGTGAATCAAATCTTGGTGATTATGGCTCAAGAGGCGCCTATCCTACCGTGAGGCGTATAAATCTTGGAGTAAATATTGTTCTGTAAAAATTATAAGATCATGATAAAGAATAAAAACATAAGTATTGTAATATGGGCTTGCATTGTTGCAATGGGACTCGTGATGGTATCCTGCGAAGACTATCTGGACGAGGCGCCTGAAGCAATCATTACCGACCAGGAAGTCTTTGGTACTTTTAAAAGTTTCCAGGGCTTTGTAGAAGAAATGTACCATTGTATACCCGATTATACAAGATCAGTCTGGGTTGCAGACTGGAATATAGCAGACGAAATTCTGGCAACAACAGTCGACTGGAGGTTAAATGTTCATTTTGATAACGGCGATTACTGGTATTGGTATACTACGGCATGGGGATGGAACCAAAGCTATTTTATGTCCAGCAGAGGTGCAGATACGGGTATAAATCCTGGCTGGGACCAGAAAGGATTATGGCCTTTAAGCTGGTACGGTATACGTAAAGCCAATGTTGGTCTGGCCAATATAGACAAACTTGTAGAGGCTACCCAGGAAGAGAAAGATATCATTGAAGGGCAGCTTTTGTTTTTCCGCGGTTTTTTCCATTTTCAGCTGATGAGTTTCTGGGGAGG
>CAZBUF010000445.1:0-14309 GCA_964495025.1 uncultured Bacteroidales bacterium
CCTGAGACATACCAGGTGCCTTTCCATGGTAAACCTAAAAGTATCCCGGGTTTAATACTAATATCCGTGGTAAGTGCCGTAAGTTTATTGTAATTATTTACAACGGAATCAAATTTATGGGCAGCTTTTTCTTCCAGATTAAAAAAAGCAGCAATAAATTTTACCCATTCCATTTTTGCCAGCGGTGTTTCTTCAAGATATTCCGCCACAATAACAACGTTAATACCCAGTTCCCTGATCTTATTTACAGATGTGGATACCGAACCGGTAACACCATATACGAAGACTATATCTGGTTCCAGATCAAGAATTACTTCGTATTTTAAACTGCTACCATATCCTACGTCTTTAACTTCGCCATTTCTGATTTGCTCTGAAATATAGCTGTTTGTAATATATTTCTTTCCGGATATGCCAACAATCGATTCCTTAACATCAAGAAAATCAATAAACCCGATATGAGTTGTAGATAAACATACCACTCGTTTGACTGGTGTTTGTATATGCTGATAATCCCCGGTTATTTCTGATTCTACTGACTTTTTACGGGCCAGAGCATATCTGAAACTTATTTTTTCAGCTTTTTGCCATGGGTCTTTTACAGTCAGGAGCGTATATTTATCGTGATAATCAATCTCAAATCCCGTGGCATAATTAACAGGTATATTACCACCTTTCATTGCACGCGAATTCCCATCGTCACTTACACTAACTGAATTATCCCTGCATCCGTTTATCACCAGGGATATGAGGATAAGATAAATGAACCTCGGCATTAATATTCAAATTCTTTATAGTACTCACCTGCATTGCTGGAGGTTTGTGATTCAAAATACTGGGCTGTTATAGGTTTACCGTTAACAGAATATTCTCTGCCTCCATAATTTGTAAAATGCACCATTCGAAATTCCTGCGCTTCCCCTTTTCTGATTATTACATACCGTTTTGTTATTTTGTATTTCTCTTTATACGTCTCAAGTGTTATACCTTCAGGGTAGCTCCTCTTAAGATCTGCAAGATACTTGTCCCTTTCGCTGTCATTCCTGAAATTAAGTTCTGTCAGCTTTTTTTCTGTACCTGCTTTTTGGGGTGTTGATGACTGCGGCAATGCTGCCGGTGTTTTCTGCTTTGCCAGCATCTGTAAGATATCATCAATTTTTAATAACTTCTGTTTTGGATATAATTCAGAAGGTTTAATATCAAGCGATTTCCGGTAATAATCTTTTGCTTTATTATAATCTGCAGCATCATAGGCTTTGTCGGCAATGGCAATTAATGATTCATATTCCCTGTCTTTTTCCATGCTTTCCCGGCGTATCTTTTCTTGTTGTGCCAGAATATCATTGATTTTTGCAATCTGGCCACCCGGGTATGATTCGCCCGGCTTATAACTTAATGCCCTGGTATAATTTGATTTGGCATCCTCATACTGCTTCTGGGCGAACTGACTATCCGCAAGTCTGATGGAACTGTTATATGCATCTTCACTGGCTTTTGCATCAGCCTGGGCTTTAAGCTGTGTATCGATGATCCTGTCTATTTCACTTATTTTGGTTTTTGGATATGTTTCATCAGGTTTTATATTAAGGGCATTGTTATATTCCGCTTTAGCATTTTCATATTGATTTGACTTCAGGAATCCATCAGCTTTGCTTATTGCAAGCTTATAGCTATTATCTTTTGCCTGTTTATCAGCAAGAGCTTTTTGCTGTTCACTGATGATCCTGTTAATTTCAGCGATCTGTTGTATGGGATATGTTTCGCCGGGAGACATCTGTGAGGCTTTTTCATAATGAATCCTTGCATTTACATAATTTTTTGAGCTCATCAAACCATCAGCTTTAACAATCAATGCGTCGTACCGGCTCTTTTTTGCCCTTTCGGATGCAAGCCTTTGTTCTTCCTGCTCTATGATCCTGTTGATTTCAGCAATCCTGTTAACGGAATAAATATCATCATGTTTAAATGTCAGTGCTTTTTCAAATTCATTCTTTGCACTCAGGTACTGCTTATTACTGAGTAGATTGTCGGCCCTGGCAATTGCATTTTTATATCCTGCGTCAGCCTCTCTTTCTTTCATGGCATTTTCCATTGCCACAAGTTTTTCTATTTCCTGGATCCTGGCACGCGGGTATTGTTCATCTGACTTTATTGAAATAGCATCCAGATATGCTGATTTTGCATCATCATATTCTTTCATTTGAAATAAACCATCAGCTTTTTTTACGGCGGCCTGGTATTGTTCCTTTTTTAAGTTCTCTGAAGAAATTAGCCTGGCCTGATTTTCAATAAGTCGTTCAATTTCAGTTATCTTGTTCCTGGAAAAGATGTCATCGGGTTTAAAAGTAAGTGCCTTTTGAAATTCCTGTTTTGCCTGGCTATATTGTCTGGCAGCCAAATAATTATCTCCTGCGGAAACAGCATTCCTGTAACCTTCTTCGACAGCATTTTTCCGGCTTGCTATATCTGTTGCAATAAGATTATCTATTCTTTCGATCTGTTGCCTTGGATATGGTTCGGCAGGCTTAAATGACAAGGCTTTGCTATAACCCTCTTTTGCGGCTGCATATTCTTTTGCCCTAAAGCTGTTATTTGCCTCGCCCAAAGCGGCCTGATATTCCCTTTCAAGGGCATCTCTCTTTGCCTGTGAGTCAGCCTCCTGATTCTTCTGGATCTGACTTTCAATTTCAGCGATTTTTTGTCTTGGGTATGATTCGTGAGGTTTTAGCAGCAGCGCTTTTTTATAGACCTCCAAAGCCTGTATGAGGTCATTTTTCTTTACTAAATTGTCAGCCTGCATCACATTAGCATTAAATTCCTTTTCAACCGTTTGCTGTTTGCTTTCTTCCTGCGCTTTCCTTGCCAATAATGCATCTATCTCCCTTATTTTGGATGATGAGTATATATTATCAGGCTTTATTTCTCCTGCCTGAGAATAATATTGCTTTGCCAGATCGTACTTCTGAGCGGTAAAGGCAGCATTACCTTTATTAATAAGGCCATTATATTCAGTATCTGCCATAGTTTTTGACTGCTTTTCAGCTTCAAGCTGCGCGGCCAGTGATTCTATCTCATTTATTTTCTGTTTTATATATGTTTCCTGCGGTTTAAGCTTTAATGCCCCGTTATATTTAAGTAATGCCTCATCATATCTTTGCTGGGCAAACAAGGCATCTGCTTCAGTAATGGTCCTGTTGTATAAATTTTCGATATTTTTATCTTTTCCGATATTTGTATTTATCTTGCTTATCTGTTCAGATGGATATTTTTCGTCAGGAAAGATCTCAAGTGCTGCCTCATATTCCTTCCTTGCCTCTTCATATTCTTTTTGCTTGTAAAGTTTATCAGCTTTATCAAGCATATTGCTGTATTTATCAATCTGGCATTGATCAATGCCAATAAGGAGGTTTTCCAGCCGTGACTTCATCTTATAGACAAATGTTTTGTCAGAATCGAAATCTTTCTGTCTTACACTATACTGAATAACATCAACGGGTTCATCCAGCACCGAATAATCAACACCTTCGCAATATTCAACCAGTCCGATAGCAAATTCCCTTACCCATATTCCAAGCTCTTCATCAGGAATTTTAGTGTCGAATTTTATTCTTTTATGCACAAAGCCTTCTTTTGAGACATCAACAATATATTCTTTGTTCATCTCAAGTTTAAATGAAAAACTACCATCTGATGCCGTCTGTATTGTTTTAATTTTGGTTTTACCATCGTAAAGCTCAATGGTTACTCTTGAAGCAGGTTTCATTTTTATTTCTGCATTGCCCCGAATCTCCAGATATCTGGCGGGAGGGGTTTGCGAATACATATTTTCATTTGTAACCAGGCCGGTAATAATGCTAAATGCAACAATAATGGCAAATCTTATTGTTCTGTTGTTTAATAATCTCATATCTCAATATTTTTCATCCGTTTCATATAACTAATTTACGATTTTTCACTTTGCATTAATAAATAATTATCAAGAATGTTCAAATTATCTTAACACAGGCAACTTTTCTGAAACTGCAAAATATTTATAAAGGACCTGCATAATATAAATTCCATTCCCCAGTCCGGCAACATCAAAATTAATTATTTTGTCAGGATGTTCATACGACTTTGTTGCTAACAACTGTCCGCTTAATGAAATTATATTTATTATAGCTTTCTGGTCGGGCCACTCATAAAACTCAACCTTAACAATATTGCCGGCAGGTAAATGTGTAATTTTTATCTCACCCGTGGCAAGAGTGGTATCATATTCAACTGACATATCAATAGAATCAAATATTAAGGGCCTTATATCAAACGCTGCCGGAACATTACCTGTAGTAAGAACACTAACCGGGGCCCAGTTGTTGTTGTAAGTTATCATAGCTGTGTTAATGCTGTTGCCGTCATCTTTCTCACTCATAAATACAGCAAATGTGTCAAGAGGATTATTATATTCCAGCTGGTAACCCAGGTAAAAGGTGTTGTTAACATTTAAGATAGAGTCAAATTCAATGAAATTAAGTGTGTCTGCCAACATATCAATCATTAATACTTTTTTTTGCATAATTAACTGCCCAGGCTGATCATTTCCGCTCCAGACCGACAGGTTGATATTTGCCTGATTGCTGGCATAATAGAGCGCAGCTATGTTAATGAATGTCCCAAACATTTTTTTCCGGCCGGATATATTAAATTTTTCGGCAAACATTCGTATTGAATCGGAATTATGTCCTGACAAATATCCCCAATCAAGACTGCCTTTAAGTAATGAAAGACCATCTGCGTCCCTTATGTTTGAAATTGTATCTCCACTTTGCCAGAAGGATTCGTAAGGATCAAATCCGTCAATATACTTTGCACCCGTATTTTCCGGATCCAGCCAGTATTTTAGCTGTTTATTCCTTTCAGGGTAACCATCCCACGAAAGGGAGAATTTTTGATAATAATCATTAACTGATAGTTCACAGTCAGCATCACCCCCGGATAGTGATCCCACCAATCTTCCATTCCGGTTGAACAACGGGCAGCCTGAAGAACCTTTTTCAGTAGTTCCTGATTCCCAGTCGCTGATCAGCCAGTGCGTATAGTAATCATAACCTTCGCCAAAGTCACTTGTGGTTGCTTCATTGCTGTCAAATGATATTTTTTTCACATCTCCCTGGGGGTGATGAATTGAATAAGTATTTACAGGTGGTGTATCCAAATTATCCCAACCGGCATAAAAAGGTTTATAACTAAATGGAGGTGAAGCGCTTAACTGAACCAGTGAAAAATCAAGTTTATTGTCTGTTGTGGCTATCAGGCTGCTTCCGGAAACTGACTTTAGAGCATTACCATCGGGCCCGTCGCAGTATGGACTTTCATAATCAAAATAAAAGATTGCTGTCTGTGCCAGATAATCGGTGCTTAAGCAATGTTGTGCCGTTAATATATAAGGCCGGCCGTTATTATAAACATTATTTATCAAAGTGCCTGTACATCTTTCCTGGCCTCCATATACAATGCGGCACACAGAATATTTCATTTTCTGTATAGTAGCATTTTCAATACAATTGATATCTACATTACAATATCCTGAAGTACCATACCACTTATCCTTGAGCCTGGATCTGCCTGTATATTTTTTGTATTCTAAACCTATAAGTCCTATTTTTAGTTTTCCGGGACTTGTGAGAAATTCCGGCACCTGCATTTCCAGATATATGAAGTCCCCGGTTACAGAAGAGGTGGCAAGGATACCTGCGGCCTTATTATTTTTATATGTAAGGGCCCCCAGTACATTCTTTTGCATCCTGTCATAAATAAAGACCTTTGTTCCTTTGGCCAGGTTATACTCCACGAAAATAATATTTATTGAAACCGCTTCTTTTGCATGAATTCCCAACCTCCAAAGTTTTATGCCATTATCAAGCGTATCCCATACACCGGAGTTCATATAATCGTAATTTACATTTACCGTACCCGCAAATTCGTCGGGCTTTAACCTGGAACTTTCAGGAACCGGGGCAGAAGTCGAATTATCAATGTACCCATTGTATAATTCAAGAACAGGAATAATTTTCATCCCGGGGTATTTCAATTCAACCGGCCTCCCCTGGTACTGAATCTGAGCTTTTATAAAAACGGCATTTAACAGCAGGAAAAAAATGGTAAATCTTATTCTATACATCAGTCGCTTAATAATCAAAACAAAAAATAGTACACAGCATCATAAGAATTTTTTTTAAAAAATACCTTATTTAATAACGACACATGCAAAGGTATATTTTTTATATCAGATCCATTTTAAGATAAAACAGTTTCAAAGTATTTAAGGATTTATTATAAGAACAACCCGGCATATTTTTCAGATATCATTTTCCACCTGTATCTTTTATCTGCTATTTCTTTCATGTGTTTACCAATCCTGTCAAATATTAACTTATCAGTATTCATTATAATATCTGTAAGGCTATAAGAGTTGCTGAAATATAAAGCCTTTCCTGATGTTGTAGCCCTGTTGTATGCAACATCATATGTGATTACAGGACAGCCTGCATACATTGCTTCAACCAGTGCAGGATTAGTACCACCTGCACTGTGGCCGTGAATATAAAACTCACAATTGAAACGTAACAAATTGAGCAAGTACGTGTTGTATAATGGTTTATATAGGTAAATATTCGGGTAATGACTGTACGATTCATAGAGTTTTCTGCCATATCTGCTTTTTTCCCAGTCACCTGCTATTATTATATTACCGGATGCTATTTTTGAAAAAGCTTTAAGAATAACATGTATGTTATTTTCAGGCTCGATCCTTGCAACTGTCAAAGCATAGTTACCTTTTATGCTCAAAATATCATTATTTTTATCATATATTTCTGAAGGCAGGTACTCCTGATCACCTCCGTATTCAATAAATGCAGGCGTTATATTATATTTCTCAATAATATAATCTTTTATAGCCTCATTGTCAGCAATGATACTGTGAGAATACCTTACAGCAAAAAATTCTGATATTTTAAGAAATAATCTGGCAATATTGTTCCATTTGCTTCTCTTCCATTCAAGGCCGTCAATATGAGTTATAATTTTTTTCGGGGAAAACAGCCTGATGAAAGGAAGTATTATGCTTCCTGATATTCCAAGTAAAAGAAGAATATCGGCTTTTCCCGCAGCATGAATTATTGATATGATATCATATATTATGCTTTGGGGTCCATTTGAATTTACCGGCAGGTATATAAGTTCAGCATGATCATTCTTTTCCTGACGCTCCTTTTTATCATACAGTTTTTTTGAACAATAAACAATAAATTGAAATTTTGAATTTAATCTGAGCACCAGATTCTGTGCTAATGTTTCAAATCCGCCATAACGTGCCGGCATACCTGCTGATCCTATAATTGCAACCTTTTTCAAATTCCGGTAAACATCATATGTTAATAACCATGTTATAAATTTAGTGTTTTATTATTTTAAATTTTTTTTTATTTATTTATTTTGCCTCTATAATGGTATATTTACGATGCCAAGAAACGGAACATCATGACGCTGGAAATAGGAAATTATAATCTTGACAAAATCATACTGGTAGGTGACCGGGTCTTAATAAAGCCCAAATCATTACAGGACAGAACAAAGACCGGCCTGTATTTGCCCCCGGGGGTTCAGGAAAAGGAAAAGATATACAGCGGCTTTGTTCTTAAAGTAGGGCCGGGATATCCTATACCTGCAATTAATGATATTGACGAGCCGTGGAAAAACAAAAGTGATGAAGTGAAATATGTTCCTCTTCAGCCTAAGGAGGGAGACCTGGCCATATATATGCAAAAGAGCGGATGGGAAATTGAATTTAATAAGGATAAATTTGTTATTATACCGCATTCTGCAATACTAATGTTGATTAGAGATAAAGGATTGTTCGCATAAATTCCGGCTCACTCGCATGGCTGAAGGCATAATGACAGTCTCAATTATCGGATTTTATTAATTATTTGCAGTATTTTAAAATATTATTCATGAAAAAGCTACTGTATATTTTTATCCCTGTTTTTATTTTGTTTTGGAATTGCCGGTATGAGAATGATGAGGATATGTACCCTGAATATAATAAAAGGGATAGTGTTATTGGAAATACGATAGCTCATTATATGCTTGACGGAAATCCTCTTGATACGAGTGACAATAAAAATCACGGTGTACTTTTCGGTGACCCCCGGTTTACTGATGACAGGTTCGGTAATGCTGGCAGTGCCGTTGATTTTGACGGCATTGATGATTATTTGCTGGCTGAGATAGGATTTCATGATCCATTGGCCGTATCGCTATGGTTTGCTCATAAAAATAATGAGATTACAAAATCATACGTGATTTTTGATTACGGATTAAATGCTTTGCGTTCAGAAGTGGATATGACTTCCGGAGCAACGCTAACGTATAGTTACATCAACGATACTAACGTTATTTCCATGTTCAGGCCAAAGATGAAATACAGTTATGAGTTGTTATGGCATCATTTATATATTGACACGGGAAGTGATACAACAATGCCAAAAATGTATATTGATGGTTTGTATGAAGGATTCCTGGATGAAAGAAAGATATTGACCCTTCAGTCTGATATAATATATTTTGGCCGTACTTTTAATAATAATGAAACTACTGCATTATACTTTGATGGTAAAATTGACGATATTCTGATATTTAACCACATACTGAGCGAGGAAGAGATAATATCCCTTTTCGATAATTATGTTGCTGATAATTAAAATGTGCTGATCATGAAAATTATTAGATATTTGTTTCTACTTACCGCCTCAATCACTATGTTCTTCAGCCTGAAAGCCCAGGATGATTTGGAATCGCTTCTGGATGCCGAAGCACAAAATACTACTGATTATGCAATATCAACCTTTTTGTCTACAAGAATAATTAACGGTCAGTCTGTTGAAAAAATGCCCGGGGGCGGACTGGATTTAAGAATTTCACACAGGTTCGGGCAGATAAATGACGGGTTGAAAAAATTCATAGGACTTGATGAAACCAATTCTTATATAAGTCTTGAATATGGTATCAATGAATGGTTAATGGCAGGTATAGGCCGTGCTACTTATTTTGAGGATGTGAACGGGTTTTATAAGGTATTATTATTAAGACAGTCAAAAGGTAACAAAAACATACCTTTTACATTAGCCCTTTATTCTGCAATGACCGTTAACACCACTCAGTATGGGAACCCTGAAAAGAATGAAGATATTATTTCAAGGTTTGATTATACGCATCAGGTATTGATCGCCAGAAAATTCAACAGTAATCTTTCACTGCAGCTATCTCCCACTGTCGTTCATCGTAATTCTGTTCTCTCGGAAGAAGAGAACAATGACCTGTTTGCTTTGGGAATTGGAGGCAGATATAAGATAGCAAAAAGAATATCGGTTAATGCAGAGTATTTTATTGTAACCGGCAATAAAGAACTGGATAAATCCCGCTATTATGATCCCATCGCAATTGGATTCGATATCCAGGCCGGCGGCCATGTATTTCAGCTGCATTTCACTAATTCCCGAGGTATTACTGAAAATTCCTTTATCGGGAAAACCAATAAAAACTTTCCGGATGGCGATATCCGTTTCGGATTTAATATTTCACAGGTATTTACTTTAAATTAATATTACTATTGATGAAAAAAGTTGTATTGTTACTATCAGTTTTTCTTGTATTAAGTGTTAATGCACAAAAGTATTTTACACGCACAGGACATATTTATTTTTTATCTCATACTGATATTATTGATATTGATGGTAATAACCATCAGGTTATCAGTTTCCTTGATATAAAAACCGGTGAAATGGCATTTGCCGTACTTGTTAAAGCCTTTGAGTTCACTCTGGCAACTGCCGAAGAACACTTTAATGAAAGCTATATGGAATCCCATATTTATCCAAAGATAAAATTCATCGGTAAAATACTTGATATAAATAACACTGATCTTACCGGTAAGGGTATTCATAAGGTTACGGTAGAAGGCGACCTTACAATACGTGGCATAACAAAAAGAATAAAAGAGGAAGGAACGCTGGAATTAAAAGAAGGTAAGATTTACGGTTCATCAGATATCAAAACAGCCATTGATGATTTTAATATCAAAGTACCAAAACTTGTTGAGGACAGGGTTGCCAAAATTGTTGATGTTAAGATCAATATGGAATACGAACCCTATAATAATTAAATAAAATATAAACACATGAAAAGAAAATATATATTTATCATTTCCGGTGCGCTGGTTTTTGTAATAATGTTCTTTGGTATATTATTTATTGCAAGCAGGGAGTTCAGGGAAAAATCTCTGAATACTGTTTTCAGGCCTAATAAAGGCCTTATAAAAACCAGTCCTGATTATACTTTTGATGCTATTAATTTCTATGTCCTTTATGAAGGGGAAGAGGCCAAGGGTGACTTGTTATTCATTGATAAGATTATACAAGTCACAGGTACTGTTGCAGAAGTTATTCAGGAGGATAATAATAATATAGCGGTAATATTAAGAGATGACCTTTCCTTTGCCGGTGTAAATTGTTCAATGGACGGGAGATACCTGGATGAGAACACTGAATTCAAAACAGGGGATATGGTCACAATAAAGGGTATATGTGCCGGCATGCTTATGGATGTGATTCTGAAGAGATGCGTTGTGGTTGAATAGAACCGGTGACTAATGAGGTAAAAAATTTAAATTAAAAACAAAAAAAATGAAGTATATTATTGTTTTATTATTACTGTCAGGTATTATGTTTAACGGTTGTTCAAACAAACAAAAGCAGGCATTTAAATCAGTGGAAGATAAAGTACATTCAGCAGTAACCCCGGTACAGCAAACTGAAGAATGGGCTGTTTCATGGTGGAGCCTGCGTCAAAATGAAGTAAACACAAGACTTAAAAAGGGCAACGTTGATTTATTGTTCATCGGTAATTCCATAGTCCATGGATGGGAAAACACCGGAATTGAATACTGGGATAAATATTATGAACCGCGGAATGCCGTTAATATGGGATTTGGCGGCGACAGAACCCAGCATTTACTATGGAGGCTCGATCATACCAGCTTTGATAATATATCTCCGAAACTTGCTATAGTAATGATCGGAACGAATAATTCAAACGGAGATGATAATACTGCTGAAGAGATAGCTGACGGAATAATTAAGATATGCAAGAAACTGCGCCTTGAACTGCCTGATACAAAAATACTTCTTCTGGCAATATTTCCACGTGATCATAATCCTACTGCACAGAGGGAGAAGAATGCCACAGCCAGCAAACTGGCTTCTGTAATAGCCGACGGAAAGATGATCCACTACCTTGATATCAGCAATGCTTTTCTTTCAGCAGATGGCAGGCTGTCAGCAGATATTATGCCTGATTACCTGCACCCTAACGAAGCCGGGTATAAAATATGGGCTGAAGCCGTAGAACCAGAAGTCAGGAAGTTAATGGGTGAAAAAAATTAAATAACGACTATTATAATTAAGCATGCTTTAATTAAAAAGCATTCATTTATTCTCATTCAATACTGAACACCTGATAGGAATGCGGATTTATCTGAACAGTGAATTCGGTGCTCTCTCCCCTGCCCGTTCCGGCAACAATACGGTTGCCTGTTATTTCAGTCAGATTATCAATCTTATCTTTTATAACAACTGTTATTTTGTTAGTGTGAGGCAGAAATGAGTGTATGATAAAGGTGTTATTATCATATACAAACAAACTGATTTTACTATTGCCTTCAATGCTAACGTATATTTCTTTCATAAGAACATTTTTCAGCATGGTGAGCACATCTGCAGGCAGATTATACAGGTCGCCGAAATTATCGGGTATTGTAAGAATATACATCATTCCATTTCCATAACCAGCCTGCAATAACAATGGATAACCGTTACCCTGACTGTTGGCAGTGACTATCTCCCAGCAGTCGTTGGTAGGATAAATAATCTGAGGTATGAGTATGTCCTTATCTGTTTTACTGATGGTCCTGAAATCAGAAAATTCATTTGTTATGGCCTTTTTATCGGTATAATATACTTCAGCGATGTCTTCAATGCCTTTATGCTGAAGTGCTTTCAGTAGTCCGGATGTTATTATCACTGTTTTCCCATCTGTCAGCTGTTTTTTTATTCTATTAACAATTTCATTATCATATTTTGCATTTTCAGTTAACAGGATCACCGGACTTTCATAGGGGAAATCAGGAGTGATGTCAACAGGGATCCCCAGCATGCCGATATAGTTAGGCAGAAAATCCTCGCCTGAAGAATGGTAAGGTTTATATACCGGTATGCCTATGGGATTACCCAGTTTATCCATGAAATTATCCGCTTTTCCCAGAACATATCCTGCAACCGGCGTAATATCACTTATATAACAGGATATGCTATCAGCATTTTTAACTTCCTCAACAAGGGATTTCAGGGAAAATAGTGTAACTTCTTTTGGCTTTGCAAACAGGGTGAGTGAAATTTGTTCACCGTAACGGTCAAGATACCTTCTGGCAAAAGGATCGATCCATCCCCCTCCGTTTTTTCCCGGTTTAACATTCTCAAGGTATCTCATTATAGAGTAACTCTGGTATTGCTGTAAATGCTGGTGAGTATATTCAGGATCCCTCGTCTCGGTTCCCGTATAAATCATATCGTAAATTTTTGGCTCATGTTCCAAATCATATCCCAGGTATTGATAGTGCTCGTACCAGTTAGGATATTTAATTATCACTTTCACATCAGGATTAACATCCCTGGCAGTTTTTAAGATAAGATTCTCCGATATATCCGTTAACATATCTATCCTGAAATCGGTCCAGCTTTTAATGCCCTTATTCCTGATACATAAATCACATTTGCAATTTGTGAAGAAGAAATCATCAAGGATTATCTCATCAAATAGCCCTGCAGTATATTCCACGATTTCTTTTACCTTCTTAAGGTGCTCCTCATTGGAATAGCAGAAAGTTTTAAATCTGTTTGGTTCACTCATTACCAGCGTAATTCCTCCTGAAACCTTAATACCCTTTTTTTGAAAATATTTCTTTGCATCAACGATAGTTTGCTTTTCAGCAATTACCAAATCCCTGGAAGCTTCAAGATAGACTTTGTCTATTTTAACATATTGCTGAATGAAATCAATTCTTTCTTCAAGCCAGTTAAGATCACTCATCTTCTGAACCTCATATACCCTGCAGTATATTGCCAGCCTGAAGTTATTATAACCATATGCAAACATTGACTGTGAGAGCAGACCAATAAGCGCCAGATAATATATAACTTTTATTTTTTTATTCATATTATTTAATTTTAAATTAATTATAACTGTCAAATAATTGTACAATTTAATTAAAAAGTATGAACAGTAAAATATTATTAATATCAAACCGGAAAAATCAGTAATTTAAATAATTCACTTCAACCTTAGTAATTATTATAAATATTCACTAAATTTTGCATTACAATTATATCTCAAAATAATACCATTATTAATTTCACTTGTGAATGAAGTCTTATTTACTGATTCTGACAGCGGTTTTTATAACGCTTAATGCTATTTCCCAGCCTGATCAACTGCGTTTCAGAAGGCTTACAACTCAGGATGGCCTTTCTCAAAGAACTGTTCGCTGCATATACCAGGATGATATCGGATATATGTGGTTTGGAACTGTTGATGGTTTAAACCGTTATGACGGCTATGAATTTAAGGTATATTACCCGGATCCTGAAAATGAACATAGCATTGGTAACATGGTTACCAACTATATATCAAAAAAAAGTGATGATGAGATGTGGATTGGCACAGATGAAGGGATATACGTTTATAAACAGAAGTTAAACGAGTTTCATTTGTTCCCATACCTTACAAAAGAAAGTGCAAGATGTATTCATGAAGATAGAAATCATGATATTTGGTTTGGATCATATACAGGAATGCACAAATACAACACTGCTGAAGACAGGCTTTTTTCATATTATCATGATAAGGATAATGTCAAAAGTTTAAGTAGTAATAGTATACGATGTATTTATGAAGATTCACATAAAAATCTCTGGGTTGGAACAGAAAACGGCCTGAATCTTTTTCAACCGGAAAGTAATGCATTTTTAAGATTCAGGCACTCAGATGATCCTAAAAGCATAATAGGTAATAATATTTTAAGCATTATTGAGGACAATACGGGAAGGCTATGGATTGGAGTGGCACAGGCAGGGCTTGATATTTTTACAAATTCAAAGGACAAGCCTCTGCATGGAAATTTCCTTCATGTTATGTATAGTAGTCCTAACCAGTTA
>CAZBUF010000446.1:0-3305 GCA_964495025.1 uncultured Bacteroidales bacterium
CTTGCCCTTGATTTGCCAACATTAAAAATGTTCGTCGATCCTCCTGAACTTCCTCCTCCACTGCTCATCCTCCGAAAAATAAAAATCCATATCGCCACCAGTATAATAATTGGTATTAACCAGCTGAACATCTCCCCGAAATCTTTTCTCTCCTCACTCTCGGCAAAAAGCTTTTCATCATCAGGCAACCCTGCCTGTGCCTCATCCAGTCTCTCTTCGAACTTGTCAACCGAACTTATTGTAAACCTGTAATGCGGCCCCGCATCGGCCAGCTTGCCAAGTCCCCTGTTAATAACCCTGCTATGCTTGGGCAGGTATAGCTTGTCCTTAAATATGTATATCTCTACATACCTCTTATTTACTATTACGATCTTCTCTACTTCATGTTTAAGAAGAAACTCATTTTTGAATACCTTCCAGTTGGTCTCAACAGGTTTCTTCCCTTTTTCCAGAAAAAACATCGAAGCAAAAGCAATACCTATGAGCCCATATATCCAGAATACATTGAATTTCGGTTTCTTTATATTCGGATTATCCCTGTTCTGACTGCCTCCGGCTCCACTTTTTATATTTTTTTTGTTCTGTCCGTCCATTTAATATTGTATTAGTATTTATTCATCTTCAATTTTTATAATCTCTGCATCACCCCACAACTCCTCTAATTTATAATATTCTCTATATTCTTTTTTAAAAATATGTACAATTACATTAATAAAATCAATTAACACCCACTGAGCATTACCTTTCCCTTCAACATGACCCGCCCTTACGTTTAATTCCTTTTTTACTTTTTCCTCAACAGAATCAGCTATTGCATTTACCTGTGTTCCTGAATCACCATGGCAAACAACAAAGTTATCACAAATTGAATAATTTAGCCGCGTTAAATCTATATTAATGACTTCTTTACCTTTTTTTTCAAATATTCCTTGTATAATTGTATCCAGTAAATGTGTATTATTTGCCAAATTAATACTTAATGAGTTAGTGAATATTCAGGACAAAAGTAGTGAAATTAATCATTTAACCGGCAATAAATTAACTCTATAATTATTTATACCTGTGTATCTTTAATTAACATAAAATCAGGCGATAATTGTATTAACAATAACAATACCAAAAACATATTGTTGAATTTTCAGTGACAAACAAATAAGATATGAGCTCTTTATACATAGGTAAAAATCTTATAGAGCTTGATATAACAAGCTCTACGAACGATTATTGCAAAGAACTGCTGAAAAAAGGGCCTGTGGCAGAAGGGACTGTAATTATGGCAGGTTTTCAGAGGAAGGGGAAAGGTCAGCCTGGTAATTCCTGGGAAAGTGAAAAAGGAAAAAACCTCACATTCAGCATCATCTTATTCCCGGAGTTTTTAAACGTGAGCAGGCAGTTTTATATTTCAATGAGCGTATCCCTGGGCATCACTGATTTTTTAGCTCATATATCAATTGATTCAGAAATAAAGTGGCCAAATGATATTTATGTTAATGATAAGAAAATTGCCGGCATTTTAATTGAGAATTCTGTGATGAATGAAATGATCGTTAATTCAGTTGCAGGAATCGGAATTAATATCAACCAGGGTGCATTCAGCATCAATGTCCCGAATGCAACATCAGTTTGCCTGGAATCGGGCAGCCCCCCGGACATTAAGGATGCTTACAGATCATTAATAATGTATCTTAACAAACGTATCGATGCATTATATAACCTGGAGTATAACAGTATAATGGCCGATTATACCGGTCTCCTGCTTTTGTTAAATAAAGAAGCTTCCTTCACAGATAAGAACGGAATATTTCAGGGCACAATTGTTGGAATTGAAGAAGCCGGAATGATATTAATCAAAACCGGTTCAAATAAAATTCGCAAATATGATTTCCGTGAGGTGGCTTTCCCGCGTTAAAGATCAAAAATCAAATTTTTCAAGCTGCCCGATAACACTGTCAAGGAAATTCTGTAAAGGTTTTTTTGCTATCATTTGCAGCATAGGATTAATATCTGCTTTTATCGTTAATTTTATCCTGGTGTCATTTTCATGTACCTGTTTCAGCTGAATCCAGAAACTAAAATCTATTTTATTATTTACTTCACTTGAGATTTTTATTATTCCAAATGGTTCTTTTTCAACTATCTGCATTCTGGCTTCTCCTATGCCGTCTATTGTAAACCGGCATGAATCCTTCGTTGATTCCCAGTTTTTTATTTTATCTTCAGGGATAAGCCTGCTAAAATTGTTGAAGTCTGACAGAAAATTATAGGCGTTTTTTTCGGTGTTATGAATTTGCCCGATCTTGCTTTCCAGCTTTATCATCCTGTTATTTTATATTTTCAGCGATCCAATCTTTAGGGTCTTCATGCCACTGTTCAATAATCAGAAGGTCCTCCTGCCTGATATATCCTGATTCCAGTGCCGTCTCAACCAGCGTTTTATAATTGCTTAAAGTATATAGTTCACATCCGGCTTCTTTAAACCTTTTAAGTGTTGATGCAAATTCATATGAAAATATCGCTACCATTCCCAGTACGTTGCATTGGTTATCACGCAAAGCATCTGCGGCCTTTAAACTGCTGCCCCCCGTTGAAACAAGGTCCTCAACGATCACGATCCTCTGTCCGGCGACAACCTCCCCTTCAATAACATTCCGGAGCCCATGTTCTTTCTGAGATGCCCTGACATATAACAGGGGCAAATCAAGTGAGTCAGCAATAAAAGCGCTGTGAGCTATTGCTCCTGTTGCTATCCCTGCTATGGCCCCTACATTTTCAAATTTCTCTTTTATAAGGTTAACAAAGCTTTCTCTAATAATATTTCTTATCTTCGGATATGAGAGAGTTTTCCTGTTATCACAATAAATCGGGGATTTCCAGCCCGAAGCCCACTGAAAAGGTTTTGCAACATTGATTTTTATTGCCTTAATTTGCAGCAGAAGATTTGCAATTTGTTTTTCACTATTAGCCATAGAACAAATGTATAAAGTTTTTTTCAACGATCGGAAAGTTTTTTTAGTAGATGACTTTTTAAAGTACTTCCGGATAAATGACGGATTATTTTACAGATACCAGAATAATGAAGAGTTGAAGGATCTGATAGACTTTTATAACATGCTCACAAAAATCAATACATTATTTATTTTCCATTATGATATTGAAGAATTACGTGATTCTTTCAGGGCGTGTTTTAAAAATATTGATGCTGCCGGCGGGCTGGTAAAAAATGAAAAAGGTGAGATACTCGTAATTTACCGGCGCAATAAATGGGATTTGCCTAAAGGAAAAGTAAATAAAAAAGAAAGCCTTCA
>CAZBUF010000447.1:0-10421 GCA_964495025.1 uncultured Bacteroidales bacterium
CGAATATAAGCATTGGATATTACAGCGCCTTGTTCAATATCCAGGTTATTGAAACGACAACCAATAGTTTGATTACCTGTTCCAGATCCATCATATACAATTTCAAGATCAGAACTGCTTAAACTCATCATGCCATCCTCCCATTCTTCAACATCATCACTACTCGAGCTTATGTATGATGATAATGATTGAGCATCAATATTGCTAATCGAAAAAGAAAAAACCACTATAAAGCTTAAGATTAATAAAGAATAACGCTTATAATTTCCTGATTTTTTGAAATTAAAATTTTTCATTTTGATATTATTTTAGTTTTATTGAATTTCCATTTTAAAATAATTACAGCAGAGTTTTATATAATATACAATACCTTACTCCTGAATAATAAGTATGATCACTATTCAGAAATAACAGTATAAAAAATAAGTCTTTATAGAAATTTGTTAAAGATTGTACTTCCCGGAGATTAAATAATTGAAATGAAATTGTGAGATTCTCCATTTCTGCCTGATAGGGTGAATAATTATGTACTTAACGGACAAAATAAATTCTGCCCCAATTTAAAAAAAAATATACTTACAAACCAAATTTATTATAATAAAAATGTAAAATTTATGTATAAATATAAATTTATAAATAGTATGATTTCTTTTTCTAACACTAATGTCTAAAACACGCCACCTGCATTTTTATTCTGTTTCTTCGCCTCTTCCCATATACCGTCCATCTCCTCCAGGGTCATGTCTCTAAGCTTCCGGCCACTGCCGGTAGCTTTTTCTTCCAGGTACATGAAACGTTTGATGAACTTCCTGTTAGTTTTCTCAAGGGCCGTCTCAGGGTCAATATCATAAAGGCGGGCTGCGTTGATCAATGAGAATAATAAATCGCCGAACTCATCCTCCATTTTTTCCTTATCCGAATTCTCTATCTCTGATTTAAGTTCATCAAGCTCCTCGGCAACCTTATCCCATACCTGTCCCCTCACTTCCCAGTCAAAGCCCACAGCCTTTACCTTTTCCTGTATCCGACTTGCCTTTATCATTGCTGGCAGTGACCCGGGAACACCGCCCAGCACCGACCTGTTCCCTTCCTTTATTTTCAGCTCTTCCCAGTTTTTCTTCACGATCTCCGGATTATCCTTCACATCAGTATCGCCAAAAACATGGGGATGCCTGTATATAAGCTTCTCCGATATCGAATCGGCAACATCCTTAATATCGAAATCATTGTTCTCAGAACCTATTTTTGCATAAAAAACAAGATGAAGAAAAAGATCTCCCAGTTCACTTTTAATGGCATCCATGTCATTCTCAAGAATTGCATCTGCCAGCTCATAGGTCTCCTCGATAGTTAAGTTCCTTAAACTCTCAAATGTTTGTTTCTTATCCCAGGGACAGTTTGCACGCAGCTTATCCATTATATTCAATAATCTTTCAAAAGCTTTAAGTTTCTCTTCCATTGGTAAATTTTTATAAATATTTTAAAATCTGTATAATCAGATGATATTATTATTAATGCAAAATTGTAAAAGGTATTATTCAGTATTATTGTCTGTTATTTATCCGGATAAAACTTGACCCTTATCACGGAGTTGGTGCCAAGATTCAGCAAATCAGCAGCATTTCCTTTATTGATAGCTATTTCAAGCAGTCCGCATGAATTAAATATTGCAAGTAATTCGCCTGCAGAGGTCTCATTATATCTGTTATTTATCTTATCAATCTTATAATGATTGCTTTGAATAAATATCTCAAACGGCCTCTTTCTGGCAATTCTCTCAAATAATTCTCTTGGGATATTAGTAACAGCATTCCTGAATGAATCGATATAAATAACACTGCCGTTAATCAGGGAATCATCTATTGCAGGCAGTACAGGAACGTGCTTATTCAGGGTCTTCTGCACCGTACCGGTATTTTCAGGTTTCTTGCCTTTTGCAAGCTCGCATGCTACCCTGCTGAAAATATTTAATGCAACAAAAGTACCGTTATCACCTGCTCCGGTATTTATCCTGATAATTTTGTCAGGTGGCTCATCAAGCAGTAGTCCGAAAATACCATTATCGCAGGAAATAAAGTACTGATCCAGCGCTTTGACCAGGACAAGGGGTCTTTCATCATCCGGCTCTGAATTCACGGCTATAATATGTATTGTGCCGGCAGGAAAGTTTCTGAAGCAGTTTCTCAATACAAAAGCTGTCTGCACGATATTAAAGGATTGTATCTGATGTGAAATATCAACAATTCTGACATCGGGACATTCACTTAAAATATTGCCCTTAATTGATGCAACATAAAAATCATTTTTATGCCAGTCGCTCGTTAATGTAATTATTTGCATCAGGAATATTTAAACGTATTTTAAAATCAATATTGATTTATGATAAAAAAAACGTTATTTTGTGAATACCAAAAGTAAGCATTATTCTCAAATATTTATGATTGAAAAAACTATATATTTGGAAGGAATTGAACCGCTAACCATTTATGGTGCAAACAATGCTAATTTTGAAAAAATCAAAACCCACTTTTCCAAAATCAAATTAATTGCCAGGGGAAACGAATTGAAAGTGTTAGGTGAAAGTAAGGAGATAGAAATTTTCGAACATAAGTTGAATCATATAATTGACTTTATTCACGACAAGAACAAACTTACCGTTGATGATATTGAAAATATACTGCTTTCTGAAGATGAGGAACTGGATAAATCAGGCGATCGTGATAAGAGCGTTCTTATATATGGCAATGATGGGAAAATTATTACAGCCAAAACTGAAAATCAAAAAAAGCTTGTAGAAGAATATAAGGATAATGACCTTCTGTTTGCCATAGGACCTGCCGGAACCGGAAAAACATATACAGCCATTGCTCTTGCGGTAAGGGCATTAAGGAATAAGGAAGTAAAAAAGATTATTCTAACGCGTCCTGCGGTGGAAGCCGGCGAAAATCTTGGATTTCTGCCGGGTGACCTGAAAGAAAAAATGGATCCCTATTTGCAGCCCTTATATGATGCACTGGGAGATATGATACCTCAGAAAAAACTTAGCAGGTATATCGAAGAGCGGGTCATTGAAATTGCCCCCCTGGCCTTTATGAGGGGCAGAACATTAAATAATGCTTTTGCGATACTTGACGAGGGCCAGAACACAACTATTAATCAGCTGAAGATGTTCCTTACCAGGATGGGGAAAAACACAAAATATATTATCACCGGTGATATCACCCAGATTGATCTGCCTGAAAAACATGGCTCAGGACTGGTAAGATCACTTGAGATATTAAAGGGTATAAAAGGAATTTCAAGAATAGATTTTGACTCCAGGGATATAATAAGGCACCGCCTGGTGAAACATATTGTAAAGGCATATAATGATAATATGAATTAGTAATAACCCTGTTCAGTCATTAAATTTTGAAAATAATTTTAAATAATAACTTCAATAATTAATTAACTATGACAGAAGCAATAACTAAAACCAACTTTAAGCTTCCCGGGCAAAAGGGACTGTATGTAGGCAAAGTGAGGGATGTTTACAATATAGATGACCAATACCTTGTGATGGTTGCGACTGACAGGATCTCAACTTTCGATATAGTATTGCCCAAAGGCATTCCATATAAGGGGCAGGTGCTTAATCAGATTGCATCAAAATTTCTGGATGCGACAAAAGATATCGTACCGAACTGGAAAATTGCCAGTCCTGATCCCATGGTTACCGTTGGCCATATTGCCGAACCTTTTAAGGTAGAGATGGTGATCAGGGGATACCTGACAGGACATGCATGGAGAGAATACAGATCAGGGAAACGATTACTAAGTGGTGTTCCCATGCCCGAAGGGATGATTCAGAACCAGAAATTTCCCGCACCAATTATCACTCCCGCAACAAAAGCTGAAGAAGGCCATGACCTTGATATCTCCAGGGAAGAGATTTTAAGCAGCGGATTAGTAGCTAAAGAGGATTACCTTAAGCTTGAAGAATATACCTACAGCCTTTTTGAGCGTGGAACAAAGATGGCTGCGGAAAAAGGGCTCATCCTGGTTGATACAAAATATGAATATGGCAAAATAGACGGCAAGATATACCTTATTGATGAGATACATACCCCAGATTCTTCAAGATATTTCTATATGGACGGGTATATGGAAAGATTGAAAAAGGGAGAAGATCAAAAACAACTGTCAAAAGAATTTGTAAGGCAGTGGCTTATTGAAAGAAATTTCCAGGGACTGAAAGGCCAGGTTATGCCCGAACTGCCTGATGAATTTATTAATGAGATCACCGAACGCTATGTTGAGCTTTATGAGAATATCACAGGGGAAAAATTTGTGAAGGAACCCACTGACAATATCCTGAGCAGGATAGAGAATAATATAAATACATATCTGACCTCATTATAATAATTATTTAAGTTGCTGATCATAATCGGGCAGGGATATATTATTACATTGTGACCTGTTTTGATATTCTTTCATATTTGCTACTTTTGACTGTTTCATGCTAAAATAACAAGACGTTTGAAAAGCGTAGCTCTATATTTCATAAAATTACTGTGCGTCCTGATATTATTCTGTCAATATCATATTGCATACACGCAGGTGAAGACTGTGGAAGTGCGTCGCTCATCAGAGAAGGTCATGATTGGCGGCAAATTATTCTATGTACATACCGTTCATGAAGGGCAGACGGTATATTCTATAAGCAGAGCCTACGGCGTTAGCGAGCAGGATATATTAAATGCAAATTCCGGCATATTAATAAATATGATAAAGCCCGGGCAGGCAATAAAAATACCAATAATTGATGAAACACAGCCTTCGGACATTTCACAGGATAGGTTGAATAAAAGTGATTTCCATTATCATAAAGTGAAACAGGGACAAACAGTGTATTCACTATCAAAAAAATACGACATGCCTGCTGAAATTATTTATAAATTCAATCCCGAAGCCAGGTCAGGGATCAGTACGCGGCAGATAATTAAAATTCCTAAAAAAAACACTCTTAACAGGTTGCTGTCAAACCCTGATCCCGAAGATAAATTTATTTATTACAGGGTAGGCGCGGATGATACCTTATATAATATTTCAAAAAAATATGGCGTTCCGCTGAGTGAAATAATCAACTATAATGAAGAATTAAGGTGGGGGTTAAAAGCCGGGGAAATTATAAAAATACCAAAGCCCAGGATACAGTATATTGATAGTACACAATTTGTTACTGACTCAGTTGATATTTATCTGCACAGGTATATTTATCCTTTTTCAGAATATGAATGTGATACTATCAGGGGATTCACAGGTGCTGTTAAGGTAGCGTTATTATTGCCCTTTTTTAGTGACCAGTTCGTTGAAATGCGGAAATATGAGAATGACACCTCATTGATCCCGGATAAGTATTACTATAAGTCCATTAAGAGGAAAATTTCAGCAGGAGCCAATTTCCTTGAATTTTATGAAGGGGCATTGCTGGCTGTTGATTCACTTAAGAAAACAGGCCTGTCGGTTGACCTGCTGGTAAGAGATACGAAAAGGGATACAAATACTGTTAAAAACATTATCGAAGAACTGGTAACATTCAAGCCGGATATAATCATTGGCCCTGTATATTCTGAAAATGTTAAACTGGTTGCTGATTATGCTATTCAAAATCAGATTTTTGTAATTTCCCCCCTGTCAGAAAGAACCGAATTAATTAAGGATAATCCCTTCCTCTTCCAGGTAATACCTTCCAGAAAGACCGAACTGGAAATATGGGCAGATTACATTTCAGACAACTATGATAAGAATATTATCCTTGTTCATAATCTGGATAGCTTTGCTATAAAAGAAATAGACTATTTCAGGGAAATGCTTTTTTCCAATTTTTATTCCGACTCAACATTTAAATACATAATTTATAAAGAGGTAAGGTTCAATGATACTTTAAGTGAGAATATTTTATTAGCTCTGGAAGAAGACAAAAAGAACCTTGTTTTTGTAGCTTCAGCAGATGAAGCCTATGTTATAGGTGCTGTTAATAACCTTAGCCAGTACCAGAAAGATTATGATATCACACTATTTGGAAACCCCGTATGGCAGACATGGAAAAATATTGATATGGAATATCTGCACAATCTCAATCTTGTTTTATATACGCCCTTCTACATCAATTATAATGAATCCCACACCAGGCGCTTCATTAGTAAATGCCGCAAAATATACAATTATGAACCCTATGTAATAAAGAATAAAGGCTATAATAACAGTTTCCTGGGATATGATATTGTTTTTTACTTTCTTTCGGCGCTGAAAGAATATGGAAAGGATTTTCCACGCTGTATTGATTATTTCAACGTTGATTTATTATTATCGGATTACTTCTTTAAGCGAATAAATAATAAAAGCGGTTTTGAAAATATTTCTATTTCTTTTCTGCATTATAATAATGACCTTACCATAAACAAAGTAGAAAAATAAAAAGAAACCGGTTCAGGGATATCAGTGGTTGTATAAAAATATCAGGCTTATAAATATGACTAATATAACTGTAATAGATGCAGCCAGCTTAATACTAGCCGAATTTGCTTTCCTGATCTCATGCCGGAACATGACCAGTTGATTTATTCTGTGTACCATTTTATCCAGCGCCAGCTTATTTTTCACAATAAAGTCAACCGCCCCCAGTCTTATTGTTCTTACAGCAGCTTCCATATCATTGTACAGGGAGATGAAGATAAATTTTGTAGCAGGATTTATAATTTTCATTTTCATTAGCAGATCGATGCCATTAAACTTCTCATTTTTGTAATGGAGTTCAGAAATAATAATATCGGGTTTCAGATCAATAAATTCCAGGCACTCCCGGGCATCAGCAAATGTAAGTATATCTGAAAAATCAGCTGCCTTAAGATATTGAATAATAAATTTACGGTACAATAAGTTACTGTCAACAACAAATATCAAAGGCTGGTTGTGGGTTTTCATTAATCCTCAGGGTTACATATATATCACAAAATTAAGGATATATATTAATTTTTGTTGGAACAGAAGATGCCGATTTGATAAACCTTATTAATATGTTTATAGATGTATAATTTTCGTATGCGGCTGTTATAAAAGTTGTGCTGATTGTCTGTCAAGGTACCAGTCGAATCTGCCTCCTACGGGCCTGATATAATTGGCAGGGTATGCTCTGGCTGAAGGTTCTTTATTGAGAATTTCTTTTACAACCTGTTTTTTAGATTCACCGGTAACAACAAATGTGATACGGCGGGCATTAATAAGCACTTTTCCTGTAAGAGTGATCCTTTTTTCTTTAGTCCGGGGATGTATACTTATATCGCAAAGTTTATCAGAGAACAGTAGTTTCAGCTGATCCGGAAATATTGACGCAACATGACCGTCCTCACCCATCCCCAGGAATATCCAGTCGAATGCAGGAAAATTATTTCTCAGGGGCACATTTGTAAGAAGGCAATCAGCATATGCCAGGGCTCCATCAGAGGGGATACTTTCCCCTTTTATCCTGTGTATATTTTCTTCACGGATATCCATGGTTCTTAACAGGAACCTGTTTGCCATGCCGAAATTACTATCCTGATGATTCGGAGGAACACATCTCTCATCTCCCCAGAAGAAATGAATTACACTCCAGTTTATCTTCTTTGTATTAACGGCATTATAGCTTCCAAGGCGTCTGTAAAAAGATGCCGGGGAGCTGCCGCCTGACAGAACGATATTTATCTTATTTTTCTTTTGAGCCAGCTCTTTGATATATCTTTGAAATTCATCAGACAGTTCTTCTGCAAGTTCAGAAACATTATTAAAAACTCTGATATCCGGATTCATTGTTTTGCAGCCGAAAGATTATACAATAAATTATTATAATTCACAATAGTCGTTATTATCTGTATTATTACGGCAGGGATACCTCCATGTCATATTACGCCCTTCGATTAAGGATTCAGCTATTTCAGGCCCCCATGATCCTGAATGATATTCATAAATTTTTATCTCCGGCCTCTCCTTCCAAACTCTTAATATAGGATCAACAAATCTCCATGCTTCTTCTATGATATCACCCCTGGCATATAATGTTGAATCGCCCTGCATACAATCCAGCAGCAACCTCTGGTATGCTTCCGGGATAACCTTATTCGCCAGGCTTGAATAATGGAAATTCATATTTACATCCTGGACCTTAAACCCTGTTCCCGGAACTTTCATAGCAAATTTCAGGAGCATCCCCTCATCAGGCTGTATCCTGATAACCAGCTGGTTTTCCGAATTACCTGACTCTTCATTAAAACAAAAAAGCTTATGGGGTGTCGGCTTGAAATGAATAACCACCTCAGTGAATTTCGCAGGCAGACGTTTTCCTGCCCTTATATAAAATGGGATACCTCCCCATCTCCAGTTATCAATAAAAAGTTTCAAAGCAACATATGTTTCAGTTCCGGAATCCGGTGAAACACCTTCCTCATCCCTGTAAGACCTCAATTTTTTACCATTTACCACTGATCCTGTATACCGGCCCCTGATAACATGCGCCCCAACTTCATCGGTCCTTATATGACGCATCGACTGGAATACCTTAAGTGTCTCATTTCTGATAGCCGTTGATTCAATAATTGTCGGGGGTTCCATTGCTACCAGGGCTGCTATCTGCAACAAATGATTTTGTACCATGTCCCTTAACTCACCTGATTTATCATAGTATCCCCCGCGATTTTCAACACCATCACTTTCAGCCGATGTTATTTCAACATGATGAATAAAATTCCTGTTCCACAGTGGTTCAAAAATACCATTTGAGAACCTTGTTACCATGACATTCTGAACCGTTTCCTTCCCAAGATAATGGTCAATTCTGTAGATCTGATCTTCGGAGAAATATTTTAAAAGGTTCTTATTCAGTTCTCGCGATGATTTGAGGTCGTAGCCAAAAGGTTTTTCAATTACCAGTCTTTTCCAGCCGGGATCATTATTTTTGGTCAATCCGTAATGAAAAAGACTATGCGGTATCGTTTCATATAAAACCGGCGGTACTGCCAGATAAAATATGCAATTACCCCGGGTTTCATATAGCTTATCCATCTCTGACAGCCTCTTTTTCAGAAAATCATAGTCAGCTGTCCTGCCGGTATCAATTGAAATATAATGAAGCATTTTTAAGAAATCATCAGATATGGCATCAACGGAAAAATTTGCGGCAAACTTCGCTAATCCTTCCTTCATCTCTATCCTGAACTGCCTGTCATTCAGTTTTGTCCTTCCTGCACCCAGGATAGCAAAATTTGCAGGCAGAAGTTCCTGCCTGTGAAGTTCATAGAGCGCGGGAATCAATTTGCGTCTGGTAAGATCTCCTGAGGCACCGAAAATCACCAATATATGCGGATTAGAAGCTTTCATATCAGGATAATATTATTCTTAAAGAAATACTTTCCATAATCATTATGCTATATGAAACAACAAGCTACTGTATTGTTTTCTTACCCGAAGAATTAATAAACAGTATATCACCTATATCATCATATCCGGTAAATAATTCCTGGTAATGCTTTAGCTGTTCTTCCATAAAACCTATCACCGTCAACCCTGCTTCATTGGATCGTGAATTTACAACAGACTTATGGCTGACATTCTCTTCCAGTTTTATCAATTCCACATTCTTTGGGGAAATTGGTAATCGGCCGGTTAGTATAAGCTCCAGCAGGGTTTCCTTTGTTTTCTCCATTTCCTCCTCTTTGCAGATATCAAATATTTTTATCTTACCCCTGCGCCAGTCAGGATGCCCCAGAATTATGTAACTCAACAGGATCATCAGGTTTGAATTTTCTATATCAATACTTCTTATCCATACATGAATTCCCTGTTTGAAATGTATATTCTTCCTTGATGAAGCTAAAATACAGATATCAAGGTTACCAGCCTTTGCCATTGGAATATTTTCAGATATCTGTTTCAGGTTTACCGGATTTTCCTTGTCAAATTCAAATATCATCATGTTATTCTCCAACCCTGAAATGCTGGGTAGCTGAATTATCTGGGCAATAGCCGATGTATATGAAGGTGAGATAATAGTGTCAACGAATACATTACTTTTACCGTCAGTTAATTCAAGAAGCTTATCCAGTATTTCCCTGGATTTTATGTTTGATGCTTTTGAGAAATAATCTTCAATAAGGTGTATATATGTACCAAATCCATAGCTGTATGAAATCCAGTTCAATAAGCCAAAGGCTTTGTCACGTTCAAAAGATGCATCAGAGATACATATTGCTGCGGGTCTCCATTTACTTTCAGCAGCAGCTTTCTTTGATTTTTGAATGAAGATCTGGATATTACGGCTAAGCTGAAACATGGCTCCCTGAAAAATATTCTGCATTCCTTCCCTTTCTTTATATACATAACTTATTACCAGGTATATTAGTGTCATA
>CAZBUF010000448.1:0-9031 GCA_964495025.1 uncultured Bacteroidales bacterium
CCCGCCCATAAGATTACCGAAATTTCCCGAGGGCACTGAAAAAATTATCTTATCGCCGGCTGCTTTGCAAAGTTTTACACATGTATATATATAATAGATAGCCTGGGGAAGCAGGCGGCCTATGTTTATTGAGTTTGCCGAAGAAAGGCTGAGGTGGCCAAGTTCTTTATCAGCGAATGCTCTTTTTACCAAAGACTGGCAGTCATCGAACTTTCCCTTAAGGGCAATGATCCTGATATTCTTATGCAGTGTGGTCATCTGCTTACGCTGTCTTTCAGTCACCTCCTTTTCGGGATAAAGAATAACAACTTTGATATTTTCCAGTTCATAAAAAGCATTGGCAATGGCACTGCCGGTATCTCCCGAAGTAGCTGTCAGTATAAGCAGCTGCCTGTTTTCTTTTTTCAGAAAATATTGCATTAACCTGCCCATCATGCGTGCGGCAAAATCTTTGAATGAAGCTGTAGGACCACGATCGAGGTGCATGATATATTTTCTCTCGTAAACGTGCTCAAGGGGGATATCATAATTATAGGCATTTTTTGTTATGCGGTACAGGTCTTCATCAGGTATATCGTTGGCAAGAAACTTTCTTCCGGCTTCATATGCTATCTCGTGGTAAGGCTTATCACGATAACTTAACAATTCTGCGACATCTGTTTTCGGTATCGGATCAGGCATATACAATCCTTTATCAGGAGCAAGCCCCTTCAGTAGTGCTTCCTTGAATGTTACTTTTTCAGCTTTATGATTCGTTGAATAATATAAAATTTCGTCTGACATAGGGTATGAGATATGTTGCATTTACAAACCAGTGATTTCTAATGGCCAAATTTAGAAATTATCATTTAATTCAACGAATTCAGATAATGAAAATGTTCTTCGGTGAATTCTTCAAAGGAATTAAGCTTAAGATCCACAAAATCAAATTTTGACTTAAAATAATCTTCACCGGCAAGAATTGCAATTACTTTCATCCGGGCGGATTTGGCTGATAATGCACCGTAAAATGAGTCTTCAAAGGCAATACATTTATCCGGATCTGTGTTTAATAACCTTGCTGCTGAAAGATAAACGGCCGGGTGCGGTTTTCCCCATTCTTCCTTTTCCGAGGAATGAATAACGGAAAACTTACCGTTAAATGGCAATATATCAAGTGTGGTTTTTATTAATTCCATGGGCGAGGAGGATGCAACTGCCGTACTTATACCTTTTTCCAGGCAAAGGTCAATAACCCTCCCGGCACCTTTAACAGCATGTCCTTTCTTCCTGATAAGACTCAATATCTCGGCATATATGTCATCCCTTATTTTTTCAGGCTTCACATTTTTCCATGGCTTGTATTTATACCAGTGTTTCACTGTATCAAGGCAATCCAGGCCGGTTGTCTGTTTGCACATATCTGTTGTCAGATTGATCCCTGCCTTTTTAAATATTTTTTTTTCAGCTTCTTTCCAAAGTGGTTCCGAATTTATGAGTACACCGTCGAGATCAAATATTGCAGCACTAATCATTTATCCTTTCAAAGTTTAGATGTTCACAATTTTAATGACATCGGCAAAAATGCCTGCAGCAGTGACTTCGGCCCCGGCGCCGTAACCTTTGATTACCATAGGCTGTTCATTGTATCTTTCAGTTGTGATAAGGATTATGTTATTACTGCCTTCGAGGTGATATGCAGGGTGTAAATTATCTATTTCTTTAAGCTCTATCTTTGCAGTGCTTTTATCAAGTTCAGCAACATAGCGCCATTTTTTATTTTCTGCTACAAGCTTTTTCCTGCCTGCCTCAAACTGAGCATCAAGATTTTTAACATTTTTCCGGAAATCATCAAGTGAACCCTTAAAGCAGTCATCAGGAAGGAAAGGTTTTAACTTAATATTTTCCAGCTCTATCTCATGTCCCACCTCCCGGGCAAGGATTAATAATTTTCTTTTCACGTCGTTACCACTCAGGTCGATCCTGGGGTCGGGTTCAGAATAACCTTTTTCTGTTGCTATCTGAATTGCCTTACTAAGCGGGGTTTTTTCATTTAATTCGTTGATAATAAAATTCAGGGTCCCGGATAATACGGCTTCAATCCTGATGATTCTGTCGCCGCTTTTTACCAGGTCATTGAGTGTATTGATTATAGGCAGGCCGGCGCCGACATTTGTTTCAAAAATAAACCTGACATTTTTACTGCGGGCAGTATCCTTAAGGTCCCTGTAAAGTGAATATTCTGATGAACAGGCAATTTTATTGGCTGCAACAACTGAGATATATGAATCGAGGATATTCTTATATTCCATGGCCACATCTTTACTTGCCGTACAGTCAATAAATACACTGTTTCGCAAATTCAAATATCTCATTTTCTCAACAAAAAGGCCAATATCAGCCTTTTCACCGTTTTTCTCCATTTCTGCACCATAGTTATCGGGATTGATGCCATTTTGCATTATCAGCATCTTTTTTGAGTTGCTGATACCAATAATGTTGATTTTCAACTTATGCTGTTCCAGCAGTTTCTTCTGCTGATTTTTAATCTGTCTGATAAGAATTTTGCCAACATTTCCCAGGCCTGTAAGGTACAGGTGTAATTCTTTGTAATGCGACAGGAAGAAACCTTCATGAATAACATTTAAAGCTTTTTTCAGGCTTTCCTTTTTTATTACTACAGAAATATTTAACTCGGATGACCCCTGGGCAGTTGCTATTACACTTATGCCGTTTCTTCCCAGGGATGAGAAGAGATTTGCCGAGATGCCCGGGGTATTTTTCATCTTCTCTCCAACAATAGCAATGATTGAAAGGTCCTTTTCAATATGTATGTTAAGTTCATTACTTAGCTTTATCTCCCGTTCAAACTCTTTTTCCAGTGCACTTACAGCATTCTCTCCATCCAGCGGAATCACTGCAAATGTTATTGAATATTCTGATGATGCCTGGGTAATTAATATGATATTTATATCATTATGCGCCAGTATTCCGAAAATACGGCTTGATATACCCTTAACCCCCACCATGCCGGGGCCCTGAAGTGTTATTAGTGAAATATCATCAATGGAGGAGATACCTTTAATCAGTGATTTTTCTTTTGTGTCCGCTTCTTTAGTGATAATAGTACCTTTTGCCGAAGGATTAAATGTATTTTTAATAATAACAGGGATATTTTTCTGGTAAACAGGTTGAATTGTGGGAGTATATATAACTTTTGCACCAAAATGTGAAAGTTCCATAGCCTCTGAATAACTTAAATATTCAATTGCAAAGGCTTTTGGCACTATCCTTGGATCAGCCGTCATAAAGCCATCAACGTCCGTCCATATTTCCAGTCTTTCAGCATCTATGGCAGCAGCAACTATCGCTGCTGTATAATCAGACCCTCCCCGCCCCAACGTTGTGATCTCATTCCTGTCACTGCTTGCAATAAATCCCGGTACAACAGCGGTGTTTTTTATTGTCTTGAAACGATAGCGGATCAACCGGTTGGTATGCGTAAAATTTACCCTGGCATTACCAAATTCACTGTTGGTTTTGATAAAATTTTTAATATCTATAAGTACACTGTTGTCAATCAGTTTGCTTATAATACAGGATGATAAGCGTTCACCGAAACTCAGGATCCTGTCGTTGATCTTTAAGGTCAGGTCACCAAGAAGGTATAACCCGTTAATGATATTACTAAGTTCTTTAAGTAAAGTATTAACCTGGGATTGTACATCTTCCCTTGCAGACTCTTTAAATAGTTTGTCTATTAAATTGAAATGACTGACTTCAATTTCATTATACATTTTAAAGAAGTCCTTGTTTTTATTAGAAGCAAGCCTGCCAAGTTCTTCCAGTTTATCGGTAATACCCTGTATCGCAGAAACAACTACCACTACATGGTCTGACTGGCTTTCAATTATTTTTTTGACTTTCAGAATATTATCTGAAGAACTAACTGATGAACCACCAAATTTAAGTACTTTCATTTCTGTCTGGCATTGATTAATTATACTTCATTAAAAGTAGTGATTTTATACTGAACTTAAAAAAAGAATATTTTCCTGCTATTTTACTTTTTTTCATTTACTTAGTATCTTGCATAAATAAATATTATTTTCATACGTTTAATATCCATGTTCGCTTCATAAGCGCATTTAACAGGATATATTTTTAAGCAGTTAAATATCAAAAGATGAAAAAGATTAAGGTGGCTGTTATTTTCGGAGGCAGATCAGCTGAACATGAGGTATCTCTTCAGTCGGCAAAAAATGTTATAGAATCTTTAAATAAGGATCTGTACGAGCCAGTATTAATAGGGATAGACCGGACGGGCAGATGGTTCCTTAACGAGAATTCGATGCAGCTTTTAAATCCGGAAAGCCCGGGGATGATCCGGCTGACAGAACAAAAAAACGAGGTTGCTTTGACTCCTACAGGACAGAACAGGCAATTGATCAATCTGACCAGTAATAAATCTGTTGGTGAAATAGATGTCATTTTTCCTGTATTGCATGGCCCTTATGGTGAAGACGGTACTATTCAGGGCCTGGCGAAAATGGCAAATGTCCCTTGCGTGGGCGCAGGTATCCTGGGTTCAGCAGTAGGAATGGATAAAGATATTATGAAACGGCTGTTAAGAGATGCAGGCGTATCGGTATCAAAATTCCTGACAATTAAAGAGAATACACTGCAGGATTATTCCTATGAAGATATAGGCGGCCGGATTGGAGTTCCGTTCTTTGTTAAACCTGCTAACATGGGCTCATCTGTCGGTATAAGCAAAGTACATGACTCAGGTGAATTTGAGTATGCTGTTAATGAAGCTTTTAATTATGATCTGAAAGTTATTGTTGAGGAGGAAATAAAAGGCAGGGAAATAGAATGTGCAGTATTAGGGAATGAAAATCCCATAGCATCTGTTGCAGGCGAGATTTTACCTGCAGATGAGTTTTATTCCTATAATGCCAAATATTTAGATGAAAAAGGGGCTATTCTGAAAATTCCTGCAAAGCTGCCGGATAAATTGCTTGAAAAAGTAAGGGAAATATCAGTAAAGACATTCAAAGTACTGGAATGCAGGGGTATGGCCAGGGTGGATATGTTTATTACACCTGATGAAAAAATCATTATTAATGAGATTAATACAATTCCCGGATTTACAAAAATAAGTATGTATCCCAAACTTTGGGAACATAGCGGCATATCTTATACGGAACTAACTGATAAACTGATCAGTTTTGCAATAGAAGATTTCAGGAAAAGAGAAAAATTAAAGGTTACGGTTGATATAAAATAAGACGGATATTATAAAATTATTCGGGTATTCCTGCCACCAGGCACCCTATTAAGAACAGACAAAATATGTGAGTAATGTTAATAATATTTTGCTAAGCAACAGTACGTTGTTTTACATCGGCTTTTTCAATTTTATTAATTTCCAGGATATTAAATTTTCTGTAAAGATTTATCAGTTCCAGAAGATCATCAGATACATTTGACAGCGTAAAGTATGAACCGAATGTCCGGGATACTCTGGCAATGAAATTCAGCACACCAAATCCGGAACTGTCTATGAATTTGATATTCTCCATATTCAGGATCAGGTTAGTACGAGGTGATTTTATGATATTGAACAGGTAATCTTTAACTTTTTCTGAAACCAGAATATTCAGTTTGTCAATATTTTCAAAAGATACGTGAATGTTTCTTCTGTTCTGTTTTACTATTAAGAAATTAATGCTGCCCCTTTTCATGATATCTGTTTTTAAATGAAACACGGTAACAATATTAGAATAAAATACTGAGGGGACAATAGACTATTAGATGAGTGGCAGAAATTTATTGATAAAAATATGACAACTATATGAATAGTGTTTTTTTTTATATAAACGTACTTTAATAGTTGA
Source organism: uncultured Bacteroidales bacterium (assembly GCA_964495025.1). Lineage (GTDB taxonomy): Bacteria > Bacteroidota > Bacteroidia > Bacteroidales > UBA10428. The sequence continues at coordinate 5,880 of CAZBUF010000448.1, forward strand.
TTAATGAAAATGCGTTTAAACAGGGCAATTCATGAACATATTTTAATGACGATTGTTTTTATATTGATAATAATTGGATTTTATGGCAAAAAAGTGTTAACTTTATAACCCCTATTTTGAGATTAATAAGTATTATTTTCACAATAAAGCCCTAAAAATGAAACCTTTCGCATTATTCAGATTATTTAAAATTTCCAAAATCTTTTCCCTGGCATTTATTCTGTTATTTGCCTTTGAGGCATCTTCGTCCGCTCTAACCAATTTTTTCGACGATACGGATGTTATAAAGATTAATCCTGCCTACAAGATTAAAAGATTCTCAAATGGGCAGGTTATTGCTTATACATCTGTTGATAACGGGGAAAAGATTGAATACAACTTTACGGATTTTAACGGTGATATACTGTTATCTGCCATAAGAAAACAAAAGCTAAACGCTGTAATTATTAATCTTTCAAGGAAATACGGACTTACCGAGATGGAATGCAGGAGAATGGTAAAACATTCTCTTAATGTACTTGAAGAATGGGGCATAATTATGCAGAGAGACGAATTGCTGGTAGCAAAGGATTTGTAAAAAAACTTATTAAAAGAAAACCCCGGTAAATATTTATCGGGGTTTTTTATTTGTACATTTGACATATACGCGGCAAATATATATAAATTACATTCTTATTTGGAGAATTTACGAAAAATATCGTTTGACAAGGCTGTAAGGATGATAAAAACAACTGAAGGATTTAAAACTGACCTTCACAAAAAAGAAACGTATAGCCCGGGATGGCTGAAACCGGATAAAACGGCAAGGCGAATTATGTTCAGATATTACAAAGGCAGGGAAGGCTTTACATGGAGTGAATGGTATGAGATAGAGAATAATGAAACGATTTAAACATATTTTGACCCGATAAAAATTAAATTTAAATTTACAACAGGAGTGAATAAATATCTGCTAACGGCAGGCATTAACTGATTCGTTTATGAACTTAAGCAACATTATTATATATTTTGTATTATTTGTATTATCATTATTAATTACAAATTTAATTCGCTTCTTTGCCATTAAGAAATCCTTACTGGATATCCCCACCGAAAGGAGCTCACATACAAATCCCACACCCAAAGGAGGAGGAATAGGTATTGTCATAGCATGGTTTTTAGGAATATTCTATTTTTACTTATCAGGGAAAATAGGGCTGCACTATTTTCTTGCTTTCTCAGCTGGAATTATTTTAGTCATTGTTGGTATTATTGACGATATCAAAAGTCTTAATGCTTTTTTACGGCTTGGGTTACAAATTCTGACAGGATGTATTGCCGTATATTTCCTGGGAGGACTGAAAAAAGTTGATTTAGGATTTGTAATAATTGAGAACAGCTGGATACTTTCGTTCTTTTCAGTATTTGCTTTGGTTTGGCTTATCAATGTCTTTAACTTTCTCGACGGTATTGACGGGTATGTAGCGGCTGAGGTACTATTTATAACACTGGCAGCATTTATTATTTTCAGCGATTCGATGGCTCTTGTTCTTTTTGCAGCAACAGCAGGTTTTTTAATATGGAACTGGCAGCCTGCCAAAATATTTATGGGAGATGTGGGGAGCACATTGCTGGGTTTTAATATTGCTGTTTTGGCAATTTATCATCAGAACAACAATATCTCATCCGTGCTGATATGGGTAATTATTTCCTGTGCTTTCTGGTTTGATGCCACTATTACTCTTTACCGAAGAATAAAGAACAGGGAGAAACTACTTCAGGCCCATAAAAAATTTGCAAACCAGAGAATTGTGCTTTCGGGTTATTCACATCAGAAAACGGTTGTTTATTTATTGATTATAAACGTTGTGCTGCTCATTCTTGCTTGTTTATCTGTTTTATTTCGGGAATATATAATACTGTTTACTTCATTAGGTGTGGTTTTTTGTTATTATGTCATGAAGAAGGTTGATAACAGGTATCCTTTCAGTTATAATAATTCAGCCGGATAATTACTTAGTCCTTGTGCATGTAATAGAGTCCCTGTTTCTTCAGGCCATTCCCGTGGCATGTTTGAATAATATGAAAATATAAGGCTTTTGGTAAACCGTTGAAAATGATTTTTCAGAATAACGTAGGCTGGTCCTCTTCAAACAGAGTTGGATAATGGGAGTCGAATTTTCTTAATACTTCTGTAATAATAGCCTCCCTCATAAATTTTGATTTGTTTTTGATTTTAAACCTGCTGCAGAATTGATCAATTGCATTCGATTCAGGTGTATTGAATAAAATTGTATATCTGTTTTTTCTCAGGAAGCTATTAAGTTTAGATCTTCTTCTTTTCACCTGATATTTGTATTGTTTCATATTTTCCGAATTTAATTATAAAACAGTCGGATAAGATTTTTACTTATCAACACAGAGATTTTAGACATAAAGTAAATCAATTGAAACAGGATCAGCAGGTTATGCATAAATGCAGTATAACGTTTTGATATATAAAAATGTATGTTTATTCCGTTATCAGAAGAATATCAAAATGAATGCCCGGCTTTAATGTTAAAAAAATATAGTGCATAAAAATCAGCAGTAAAATTTATATAATTATTTAATCCGCTTAACTTTGGTTATTTAATTTTATTGTTAAAGAAAATTTAAATGCCACATTCCGGCGATCTTAACACTCTCAAAAGCCATTACAGGGAAAATGTCCTTGAAGCAGGGTGTGATGAAGCAGGCAGAGGATGTTTGGCCGGCCCTGTTTTTGCTGCTGCAGTTATCCTGCCTGACGATTATTACCATCCATTTTTAAATGATTCAAAAAAGTTAAGTGAAGATGAAAGATATCTTTTAAGAGAGGAGATAATAAAGTCAGCTTTATGCTGGGCAGTTGAACATATCAGTAATTATGAAATTGATAAACTGAACATCTTCAGAGCAACTTTTGTTGCTATGCACGGAGCAATTGACAAACTGACTGTCAGGCCGCAGTACCTGATAATTGATGGTAACAATTTCATTAAGTATAAATCAATTCAGCATAAATGTATTGTGAAGGGAGATTCAAAATATTTTTCGATAGCTGCCGCTTCTGTTCTGGCAAAGACTTACAGGGATGATTATATGAAGCAGATTCATAAGGAGTATGATAAATATGGCTGGGACATTAATAA
>CAZBUF010000449.1:0-2538 GCA_964495025.1 uncultured Bacteroidales bacterium
GCTTGAACCATACAGGATTGAATTCATTGAGAAAATGGGAGAGATTATTGCTGCTAACCTGTCGACAACAAGGGCTAATGAGAAAATGAAAAAGACATATGATCAGCTGAAACAAAAAACCGAAGAGATGACTGCCCAGGATGAAGAGCTGCGGCAGAACCTTGAGGAGATGGCTGCCACGCAGGAAGAGATGCAAAGGAAAGAAGAAGAGTTCAACAGGGCATCAGCTGAGTTTTCAGTAAAAGAAAAGGAATATAAAAAGACCATTGCCAGGCTGAAAACAGAAATAACGAAATCCAGGAAATAAGGATGAAATAAATTACTTTATGAAAAGAATTATTCCTGTTGTTTCTATTTTTCTTTGTTTCGGCATATTCAATACGTTTGCCCAGACACCCTTCAGCCGGGGGGTAAACCTGACGTCATGGTTTCAGGTGCCCGGCGCCCATCAGATCCAGTTCACAAAGTTTACCAGGCAGGATCTTGTGAACATCAGGAGCCTGGGTTGCGACGTTATAAGGCTGCCCATTAATCTGCATTTCATGACTGACGGTGAGCCTGACTACAATCTTGATCCCCTGTTTTTGTTCTTCCTGGACTCCGTAGTCCGCTGGGCTGAAGATCTGCAGATCCATCTTCTGCTTGACAACCATACTTTTGATCCTTCTGTGGATACGGATCCTGCCGTTGAAGGAATATTGGTCAAAGTATGGACCCAAATGGCCGCGCACTATAAAGAAAGTTCAGAATATGTATATTATGAGATCCTGAATGAGCCACATGGCATTTCAGACGCCATATGGGGTGATATTCAGCAAAATGTTATAGATGCTATCCGCGGGGTTGATTCCGTGCATACAATAGTTGTGGGCCCTGCCAGCTGGAACAGCTATAATAATCTTGACGATCTTCCCCTGTATAACGATGATAACCTGATCTATACATTTCATTTTTATGACCCTTTTTTGTTTACTCACCAGGGTGCGGGCTGGACAGATCCCTCAATGGGACCTCTGGCAGGTGTGCCCTTTCCTTACAATGCCGATAGTATGCCCGTGTGCCCCGCTGAACTTACAGGCACCTGGATAGAAAGCAGCCTGAATTACTATTACCACGACGGCACTGTTGAGCGTATAAAGGAGCTGATTGATATAGCTGTAGATTTTAAAAACAGTCGTAATGTACCGATATTTTGCGGGGAATTCGGGGTTTATATTCCTAACAGTCCCAGGCAGGCCAGGGTCAACTGGTATGATACCGTGAGGACATACCTCGAAGAAAAGGAAATTTCATGGACCATCTGGGATTATACAGGAGGTTTCGGGATATTTGAAGAAGGAGGGAATGATATGTTTGAATATGATCTTGACACTGCTATAGTAAGGGCTCTGGGATTGAACGTACCTGAACAGGAAGAATATATATTGGAGCCAGACAGTACGGGATTTCCTGTTTATACTGATTATATCGAAAGCGGGATCTTTGAATCCGGTTATAACCAGGAAGGGATAATTGATTTTTATTCCGAAAACAGTCCGGATAAAGGCAATTACTGTTTATACTGGGCTAACGGGAATCAGTACTCAATTATTGGATTTGATTTTAAACCGAATAAAGACCTTACGGACCTTATTGCTAAGGATTACGCCGTTGACTTTATGGTTAGGGGCACATACCCCGGTTCGGAATTTGATGTACGTTTCACGGATACCAAAACCGCTGATCCTGATGATCATCCCTGGCGCATGCGATATATTGTTGATGAAGCCCTGGCATCATGGGACGGCAGGTGGCATCACCTGTATATCCCTTTAGATGATTTTACCGAGCATGGCTCCTGGGATAACGGCAGCTGGTTCAATCCTGTGGGTGATTACGACTGGGCCGCTGTTGACCGCTTTGATATTGTTGCCGAACATCATGATTTAAACGGAAGGCACTTCTGGTTTGATAATATACATGTTACCGATATGGATACTGCAACTGTGAGCGATACATCAAGAATAAGCAGTATATCAGATGTTCGGCTTCTCACTGATATGTCATTAAATGTTTATCCCAATCCGCTAAATGAAAGTACTGTAATATCTTATACCGTTAAAGAAAGAAGCCCGGTTGAAATTGTTATCTGTGATATTTCAGGAAAAGTTATCTCATATATTGTCAGCCGTGTGCAAAATCCCGGAAATTACTCAGTAACATGGGATTGCAAAAACATATACGGCAATACCTTAAAGAACGGCATTTATTTTTGCAGGTTTGTTAGCCATGGAAGTGCCGTTACTGAAAAGCTTACAGTAATAAAATAACAAGGGAATGCGGAAGTAACCAGTAACCAGCAACATGCAACAAACAACGAACAACGAATAGCGAACAGCGAACAACAGTTTAGCAATTCAGCCATTTAACAACAGAGCAATAGAACAATCAATGTCTCTTTGCCTTGAATACCTGGAACTCATACAATGAAAAGCCCCATTGTGTAGCTCTTTGTACGCCGAACATACGGACATAACGTGCATTTGCCGGCTCAAATTC
>CAZBUF010000450.1:0-5624 GCA_964495025.1 uncultured Bacteroidales bacterium
CATCTATATTTGCCAGAAACTGATATTCATCTCCTTCTTTTAAAAATGGCACATCTTTGCTGTTAATCTGAAGTGATTTGATCTCACTTTCATCCAGGATTTTCCCTTTAATAGTCACTTCATTTTTATTCTTGGCAATTCTTACCACCAATTCATCAATTGGCTGTGGATCAACAAGTACTATTTTAGGATTATTATCTTCCCTGTTTAGTTCATGCAGCCTGTCTTTGGCAGAATCCAGCAACTTCCTGGCATTAACATCATATTCAGAAAGTGATGCAAGGATTTCATAGTCTTTGATGGCAGCTTTATAATTTGCTATTTGCTCATATGAATATGCCCTTTTATAATAAGCCTCTGAACATTTGTCATCCAGCAAAATAACCTTATTGAAATTATTTATGGCATTCTGATGCTGCGTATAATCCTGATAGTATGTGCCGCGAATGAGATACATCTCTTTATCGTCAGGATTGATCAATATATTTTTTGAAATATCGTCAATTGCTTTTGTATACTGCATCATTTTAACGTAAATCTTGCTTCTTACAAGGTATGCATCAGTATTATCGGGATCAAGGCCAATTGCCGTGTTGCAGTTTTCAATAGCCTGATCAAGCTTATTCATTTTCAGCCTTAAATTTGCCAGTGCAATATATGGTTCAACAAATCCTTTATTCTTGCCAATGGCTTTCTGATAGTCAATTTCTGCCTGATTAAAGTTTTTTAATTTCTCTGATACTACTCCGTGGTAATAATTATTATATGAATTATCTTTTAATATCAATGCTTTTTTGGCAACTGTAAGAGCATTCATATAATCTTCGAGTTCAATAAGTATTTTTGCCTGTAACTGCAAAGCTTCAAGGTATTTGCTTTTCAGCGTCAGGGTTTTCTCGATAAATTCCCTGGCTTCGCTGTAGTTTCCAAGCTTATAATTTATTTTTGCTGCACCATAAAAAATTTCAGGTGTTTTTTGTTCAAAGACGATAGCCCTGTTGTAATCATCCGCAGCATTTTTTAACTGGCCTGTTTCTTCGTATGCAATTGCCCTTTTAATATAGGCATCAGCATAATCAGGGGTTATTTCAATTGCCCTGGTAAATTGTTCAACCGCATCTTTATAATTTCTGGTTTCAATAAAATCCATTCCTGCCTTATAATACTGTTTGGCATTCTGGCCTGATAAAAACACTGTGCAAAGGATTAATACTAATTGTGTTACTGCAAAGTTTTTTTTCATAGCTTGTGATTTTAGGGTTACTAATCCGCTATTAAATATTGTAAATATAAGTTTTAATGCAAGTTAACGGAATACCGATTTATTTCCAAATATACAAAAAAATCCCATAGGTTTTAATTAACATATGAATAACTGATAATTATGAATCGTCTAAAAATGAATATTATGCATGTGAACAGGAACAAAAATTCCGGGGTCCGGATTAGTTTCTACAAGTTATCATTATAGAAAATTTGTAATTTATCATCTGCCACAAATATTTGCTGATCATGTGCTTTGTTTATTTCAGGGCCCTTTATGCCTGAATTAAAGTTCATTTTTCCTGTAAATATCCGTGCCTCATCCCATAAGTTATTTTTTATAAAACTTTCAATCAGCATTTTTCCTCCTTCAACAAATACTGACTGAATCTCTCTCTCAAAAAGGATTCCAAGAATTTCTCCCAGAAGATTGTTATTAAAGTTTACTTTAACATACTCGGTATTATTTCCCGATATTGCATCTTTCTCAGTAAAAACCAGTGTTTTTATTGTTCCGTCGAATATTTTTAATTTTTTGGGTAACATGAGTGTCCTGTCGAGGACCATTCTAAGCGGGCTATTGCCGTTCCAATACCTGATGTTCAACCGGGGATCGTCAAGCAGGGCCGTTGTTGTGCCAATAAATATCGAATGTTCTTCAGTTCTCCACTTATGAACAAGTATCCGTGATGTCATGTTTGAAATCCAGTTGATCTTCCCCGGTTGTTTTTTATCTCTGTCAATATCAATAAAACCGTCATTTGACCTTGCCCATTTCAGGATAACATACGGACGGTTTTTTTTGTAGTAGGTGAAAAATCTTTTATTTAATTTCACAGCTTCCTTTTCAAGGATGCCTGTAATTACTTCTGCTCCATTGCTTTCTAGTATTTTTATTCCCTTGCCTGAGACAATGGAATTCGGGTCAATAGTGCCAATAACTATCCTTGGTATATTGTTCCTGGCAATTAATTCCGAACAGGGCGGGGTTTTGCCCAGATGAGAACATGGTTCGAGATTGACATATAAGGTTGATTTTTCAAGCAACGATTTGTCCTTAAGTGAATTGATAGCATTTGCCTCGGCATGCCGATCTCCGAATTTCCTGTGATATCCTTCACCTATAATGCTGCCTTTATATACAATTACCGCACCAACCATCGGGTTAGTGGCTGTATTGCCCTGTCCCATCATTGCCAGATCAAGGCACCGCTGCATATATTTTTCATCTTCCGTGCGATTATTCACACTAATTTGAATTTATTAATTTTGAAATATGAAAAGAATGCATAAAACCGTTTCTGATATTACTGCTCAAATCAGTTCTGAACTTTCAGGCTGTTATATTGAGCATGAAATACAGAGTATTATTTATTTGTTATTTGAACATCTGCTAAATTATACTAAAATTGATATACATATCAATAGTAATAAAACAATTTCAGTCAGTATTGAGAAAAAAATATTTGAAATAATAAATGATCTGAAAAATAATAAGCCTGTTCAGTATATTATTGGTAAAACCGAATTTTACGGCCTTATTTTAAAGGTATCACCCGATGTTTTGATTCCCAGGCAGGAAACGGAGGAACTTGTTAACTGGGTTGTTAAGGAAAATACCGAAGAGAAAATAAGAATTCTGGATATTGGTACAGGGAGCGGGTGTATTGCGGTGAGCCTGGCAAAATATTTGCATGATTCTGTTGTTGTTGAGGCTCAGGATAAATCAAAAAAAGCAGTTAAACTGGCTGAATATAATGCCAGGCTCAACAAGGTAAAGGTTAAGTTTTATGAGTATGATATTTTAAAGCATGAGACGAATCAGATAAGTACAGGTTATGATATTATTGTATGTAACCCCCCGTATATCAGGGACCATGAGAAATCAGCATTACCGGCAAATGTGATGAATTATGAACCTCATGAAGCATTATTTGTACCTGATGATGATCCCATGGTTTTTTACCGAGCCATAGCCAAATTCGGATTACGGAATTTAAATGGCAGGGGGAAGTTATATTTTGAGATTAATGAATATCTTGCAGATCAGGTAGCAGAAGAACTATTGAAATACAGGTACAGGAATATTGAAGTCAGGAAGGATATTAATGGCAAGGATAGAATGGTAAAGGCATACAAAGATTAATACAAATGAAATATGGCTGAAAGACCATCATTATTATTCAATATAACGTTACAAAGGATGAAGTTGCTGTGCAGTAAACAGGAAAAGTGCTCCAATGAAATAAAATTTAAGCTTGAACAGGAGGAAATTGAAGAACAGGAAATAGAAAAAATGATAATATTATTATCGGAAGAAAATTTTATTAATGATGAACGGTATGCAAAATCATTTGCTCATGACAAGCTGAAGTTTAATAAGTGGGGGAAAATAAAAATTCAACATCATCTGCGCCAAAAGGGAATACCTGATACATATATCTCGAATGCACTGGAGAAAATTGACAGTACTGAGTACAGGCAAATATTAATGGCGGAGATGGCAAAGAAGTATAAACTATTACGTTCATCAGACAAATATGAATCGAAAAGCAGGCTTATGCGTTTTGGCCAGTCCAGGGGTTTTGAAACGGAACTGATTTTTAAGATCATTGATGAATTATTGCAGATATCAGAATAGAGCAAGTATATGATTTATTTTATCACCATAAAAAAAAGTTTGTAAATTTACATCCCGTAAATTAAATATAAATTATGATAACATCAGAACAGATAAAAGACCTGGTTGAGCGTGCGGAAGCGCTAAGGAGGCATCTTTGACGTTGAGGGCAAGCTGAATCAGATAAAGGAAGAAGAACAAAAAACTAATGCTACTGATTTCTGGGATGATTCCAGACAGGCTGAAAAGCAATTAAAACACATATCTTCAATTAAAAACTGGACAGTTGCATATAATGATGTAATGGTTAGTATTGATGATGTGATGGTAATTGTAGATCTTCAGAATGAGGGCGAAGCCGGGGAAGAAGATGTTGAAGAGCAATATAACAAGGCATTGAAACTTATTGAGGCCCTGGAATTTAAAAACATGCTTGGCAATAAGGAAGATGAGATGGGAGCACTGTTGAAGATCAACGCCGGGGCTGGAGGGACAGAGAGTCAGGATTGGGCCGAGATGTTAATGAGGATGTATATAAGGTGGGGCGAAAGAAATAACTGTAGCGTGAAAGAATTAGGGTATCTTCAAGGTGACGATGCAGGTATAAAGTCTGTTATACTTGAATTTCAGGGAGATTTTGCTTACGGATACCTGAAAGGGGAAAGCGGTGTACACAGGCTTGTAAGGCTTTCACCTTTTGACGCCAATCATCGCAGGCATACTTCTTTTGCCTCGGTATTTGTATCACCTGTAGTTGATGATTCTATTGAGATAATTATTAATCCGGCTGATCTGGAGTGGGACACTTTTCGTTCGGGCGGTGCCGGGGGCCAGCATGTTAATAAAGTTGAAACGGGAGTACGTGTTAAACATTTACCTACAGGCTTAGCCGTGGAAAATACCGAATCAAGGTCACAGTTGAAAAACAGGGAGAATGCTTTGCGTGTTTTAAAGTCGCATCTATATGAAATCGAACTTAGAAAAAGAAACGAAAAACAGGCTGAGGTTGAAGGGCAGAAGAAAAAAATTGAGTGGGGGTCACAAATAAGAAATTATATTATGCACCCCTACAAACTTGTAAAAGATCTGCGTACTGATCATGAAACTTCAAATGTTCAGGCAGTTATGGATGGAGATTTAAACGATTTTATCAAGACTTATCTTATGCAGTTTGGAAACCAATAAACTACTTTATTGTTAAATTGCTAAATTGCTGAATTGCTGAATTGCTGAATTGCAGAATTGCCGAATTGTTAAATTGCTAAATTGCTGAATTGCTGAATTGCTGAATTGCTGAATTGCCGAATTGTTAAATTGCTAAATTGTTAAATTGCTAAATTGCTGAATTGCTAAATTGCTGAATTGCTGAATTGCTGAATTGCCGAATTGTTAAATTGCTAAATTGTTAAATTGCTAAATTGCTGAATTGCTGAATTGCTGAATTGCTGAATTGCTAAATTGCTGAATTGCTGAATTGCTGAATTGTTAAATTGCTGAATTGCTGAATTGCTGAATTGTTAAATTGCTGAATTGCTAAATTGCCGAATTGCTAAATTGCTGAATTGCTGAATTGTTAAATTGTTAAATTGCTGAATTGTTAAATTGCTGAATTGCTGAATTGCTGAATTGTTAAATTGCTGAATTGCTGAATTGCTGAATTGCTGAATTGTTAAATTGTTAAATTGCTGAATTGCTGAATTGCTGAATTGCTGAATTGCTGAATTGTTAAATTGCTGAATTG
>CAZBUF010000451.1:0-2907 GCA_964495025.1 uncultured Bacteroidales bacterium
TCCTCCATAAGATACCTGTCCTGGTTTTCAGTCCTTGTAGCCGTATCCATACCGGCATGATAAGGTAAGGCCTTGATACCGTTAACTTTTAAAGTCTCAGCCATCTCTTCCACTTTTTTTCTGCTGAGGCAATAAATAATACCTGATTTCCCGGCATTATTCTTTATATATTTTATGATCTCCCTGGTTGCATTTTTTTTAGGACGTACCTCATAATATAGATTCGGCCTTCTGAATGATGATTTGAAAATATTTGCTTCCAGCATGCCGAGATTTTTCTGAATATCATGCTGAACTTTGGGTGTTGCAGTGGCTGTTAAAGCTATTAGCGGAGCTGTCCCTATTTTATCAATAATAGGCCTTATTCTCCTGTATTCGGGACGGAAATCATGTCCCCACTCTGATATACAATGAGCTTCATCAATAGCATAAAAAGAAATATTTACTTTTTTGAGGAATTTTATGTTCTCTTCTTTAGTTAATGATTCAGGGGCAACATATAAGAGTCTTGTTTTTTGATTTAAAACATCCTGCTTAACCGTTTCTATTTGCATCTTTGTTAATGAGGAATTCAGAAAATGGGCAATGCCGTCATCTTCACTGAAACTGCGCATAGAATCAACCTGATTCTTCATTAACGCAATAAGGGGCGATATAACAATAGCCGTTCCATCCAATAATAACGAAGGCAACTGGTAACATAAAGACTTTCCTCCACCTGTTGGCATTAATACAAATGTATCATTACCCGCCATCACATTCCGTATGATAAGCTCCTGATTTCCCTTAAATCCTGTAAAACCGAAATATCTCTTTAGTATCTCGGAAATTGAAATATCTGTTCCAACACTCATGTCCACCTGTTATTACGATTTTGATTTTCTTAAACCACCAATGCTCAATAAATCTTCTAATATAATGATCTGATTTACATTCACTTATATAGACTCACATCGTTATTCGTTATGTTGTTCCTAAAGTTCAGTAATTATGCCAAATGTTATACTAAAAGATATTAATTAATAATTATCTACATTTGTATACTAAATTTATAAATTTTTTTCCAATTTGACACGTTCTTGTTTGCAAAAATTTGAATATTAACATTTTTCATGGATGGGTGATACTAAAAGAGGAGAAATGACGTTTCTTGAGCATCTTGAAGAATTAAGATGGCATCTCATACGTTCATTTATCGCTGTAATTATAACAGCAGTATTAGCCTTTATTTTTAAAGAACTGGTATTTGATAAGATCTTATTTGGGCCAAGAACCCCTGAATTTTTTACTAACAGGATGCTATGCAAGCTCGGCAAAATGATAAACAGCACTAAATTATGCATAAATTCCAGCCCGACTGAGCTGCAAAATATTCAAATGACAGGACAATTTCTCACACATATAAAAATATCAATTCTGGCAGGCATAGTTTTAGCATTTCCATATATTTTTTATGAGTTCTGGAGATTCATGAATCCGGCCTTATATGAAAATGAAAAAAAATATACGAAGGGGGCTGTTTTCTACAGTTCATTGTTATTTATTATGGGTGTGACGTTCGGTTATTTTATAATTGCTCCTCTTTCAGTTAATTTTCTTGAAAATTATAAGGTTAGTGAAAAAGTGGTCAATGAGATAAATTTAATGTCTTATATATCTATAGTGGCGTCAATTGTAATGGCCAGCGGTTTCTTATTTGAGCTCCCGGTAGTTGTATATTTTCTGAGCAAAATAGGAGTGGTGACACCTGAGTTCTTAAAAAAGTACAGGAAGCATTCACTTGTCATTATCCTGGCTTTATCTGCTATTATTACTCCTCCTGATGTATTTAGCCAGATCATGGTATCTTTTCCACTGATCGCTTTGTATGAAATAAGTATTTCAATATCAAGAAAAATTAATAGAAAGAGAGAAGAAAAGCTTGCAGGTTAATTATATTTATTGAGTATAATTGAAAAACAAAATATTAACTGTTACTTAATTAGATGACACTACGTACTGAAAATCTGGTCAAAAGATATAAATCACGGACTGTAGTAAAGTATGTCTCGATAGAAGTTCAGCAGGGAGAGATTGTAGGATTGCTTGGACCGAACGGGGCAGGTAAAACAACTTCCTTTTATATGATAGTGGGGCTGATTGCCCCTAATGAGGGCAGAATATTCCTTAATGATGAAGATATTACTAATGAACCTGTTTATATCAGGGCCAGAAAGGGGATAGGCTATTTGTCGCAGGAACCTTCGGTATTCAGAAGACTTAGTGTGGAGGATAATTTGAGAGCCATTCTTGAAATGACGAAATTATCTAAAGAGGAACAAAAGTTCAGAACGGAATCACTGCTGGGTGAATTCGGACTTCAGAAAATCAGAAAAAGCCTGGGGATCCAGCTTTCCGGAGGGGAAAGAAGAAGAACGGAGATTGCCAGGGCACTGGCCCTGGATCCAAGATTTATCCTGCTCGATGAACCTTTTGCCGGTGTTGATCCTATTGCTGTGGAGGATATACAGGAAATAGTGGCCAGGTTAAAGAATAAGAATATTGGAATACTGGTTACTGATCATAATGTACATGAAACATTGTCAATTACTGACAGGGCATATCTGCTTTTCGAAGGAGAAATACTGAAGTCCGGAACATCGCAGGAGCTTGCACAGGATGAACAGGTAAGACGAGTCTATCTGGGGAAAAATTTTGAACTTAGATAAAAATACTTTGCCTCCATTGATATAAATAATCATCCACTTAAACAATCATAATTCTTTATATCAACCAACTTAGTTTTTTGGTAAAAAGTAATATCTTTGCATCCTGAAATTATGCGGATGTGGCGTAATTGGTAGCCGCGCTAGACTTAGGATCTAGTGCCTTCGGGCGTGGGGGTTCGAGTCCCTTCATCCGCACTTT
>CAZBUF010000452.1:0-10649 GCA_964495025.1 uncultured Bacteroidales bacterium
TGTATATTGGTTTCAGTATTTGCAACCTGGTTTGAGATTTTTTTTATCTTATTAATTAGTTCGTTGTCAGGTACTTCGCCAATCAGCGGATCAATACCTTCCTTTAAAACCTTATAGGAGGCATAGAATATAAGTATACCGACCAGAATACTCAGCACCCCGTCAATCCACCAGAAATATTTTCCCAGGAATATTCCTGATAATATTACAACAGATGAGATAGCATCGCTGCGATGATGCCATCCGTCGGCGGATATGGACTTCATTTTTGTTTTTCTTCCCACAAAGAAAGCGTACTGTGCAAGCAGTTCTTTTAATACAATGGAAATAACAGTAACAACTATTGCTATGGTTCCGTATGCTGCCTGCTCTTTGTCTCTTATCTTTTCAATGCCCTTAACTGCAAATTCAAAACCGATAAGTGCCAGTATTACTCCTATGATAATTGATGCAATAAGTTCGGCCCTTCCATGCCCGAAGGGATGTTCCTTATCGGCAGGCCTTCTTGATATTTTTACTCCCACAAGCACAATAACAGAGCTGATACTGTCGGATAATGTATGCCATGCATCGGCGATTATTGCTATAGAGCTTGATACGATCCCTGCCCAGTATTTTAATACAAATAATAATATGTTTACAGCTACGGAAAGCCATCCTTCAGTATTGGCATATAAGTATTGCCTGTTATTTATTTTATTATCCATGGGGATATTCAGTTTATTGGTTCAATAAATCAACCTTGTTAACATTACCGGATCATGAGTAGTATCACAAGATATGAAATAATTCCCCGACTTTGGGTACAGAGAATCTGCTGACAAGGTTATATTTTGATCCACAGTCATTGGCAAATGCTTCAAGCTCCTTATCATTAACGATTTTCTGGTTATGGTATTTTTTATCTTCATACCCGCTGTAATGAACAAGCTTTACATCAGGGATATTTATTCTTTTTAACAGATCAACGATGCTGAAAAGTATGTTTGCCGTATCCGGGTTATCTGCCAGGAATTCAGCAAAGTAAGGATGCTCTGAAGGATCATGTTTTTTCTCCAGTTGAGGTGCAATAAAGTTCAGGAGGGATGCTTCCTTTTTCCACTCAGTTAAAAATCTGCTTTCGTAATTATCCCCGGGGTTTGTTGTTATCAGGCTGCCATGGTTCGATTTTGGGTATGAGTAACGGTTATTGCAGTCGATATAAATAACGCCTGCATCTTTTAAAAATTCATAATCTTTATTTCTCAGCAGGGGACACAGCATATCGCCCGTAAATAATGCTTTTGCACATGCGGTATTGTCTTCAAGGATATCAAAGGCCAGCATTGACGACCCGTAGGCACTTTCACCGTGAAAGACCGGGAACGCCGTGACCCGGAGATTATCAGTCTCCTCAATTTTTGTATGAATGCCCGGTTTCAGTTCTTTGAATTCGATTATCTGGTTAAGGTGGGGGTATGATTGCCTGACAAAATTCCAGCACGGCCCGGTAGCATAAAGAGGGTATTTTCTTTTTTTGTCAGATTTATACCAGTAGCTCTGAGATATCCAGTCGACGCCCACCGTATGGTCAAGGTGAGGGTGGGTGAGGACTATTGCCTCCGGTATCCGGTTCTCATTCCTGATGATATATGAAGCGGTATTATTGCCGGCATCAACCACCACCTCATACCTGATATCCTTTACCGGGTCATTATCATTGCCGGAACTGATTATTGAGAATGATGCATTTGAGAGATCATCAGGGTTGTCTGCCGAATAAAAAGGATGTTCCGAGCCGATAAATACCGGCCATGCGTTTGCCCTTCCGTTTGTGCGTATATAATATTTGCTTTTCATATCTGTTTTACTGTTTCATATTTAATTGATTTCACAGTGTTAAAATTAAGTTATTTTATAAAAATACTACTGTTGTTGGATTGTTAAATTGTAAAATGGTCAAATTGCTCTATTGCTAAATTGCAGGATTGATATATTGTTAAATTGTCAAATGGTCAAATTGCTCTATTGCTAAATTGCTCTATTGTCAGATTGTTCTATTGACAAATGCGACATATAGAAATAATGTTTGTCAATACAAGCATATGGTATTGAATTATCTTAATAAATATAAATTTGGATTATTCCGAAAATGAATTTATATTTGAATTGACCGTTAATTTAATTTGATAATCAGATATATAACCCCGCCTCATTGGAGGGTCTATATCTTAGTTACGGCAATCAGTTGCATTTGATAGACATTTAAATCTTAATTAGTTATTTATATCGGCTCTATACTTGTGTAGTGAATTAAGTTGAAGAAGAGTCGGTATATATACTAGTTGGGCAACATGCTGATAGTTGGGAATATCCGGATTTTTAAATGTCAAATATATATTCTACATTTAAATTCTGAAGTAATATGAAAAAAAGTGGAATTAAAAGATGTTAAAATATATAGGATAGTTCATATAGAAAATATTCCACATATTCTTCAATTCGGTATCACACATAAAAACTCACCTAATAAAAATCCAGATTACAAGAATATTGGAGACATTAGCCTAATTGATAATAGGAGTGGAAAGGCAATACAGGTTGATAATGGAAACTTTGATACAAATAGCATTAAAACAATTACGTTAGGGGATTTTATACCTTTTTATTTTGGTGTCCGTATGCCAATGTTATATGTAGCACAACAAGGGGGCAATTTTGTTGAAATGGCCACTCCATCGGAAGATATTATCTATATTGCTTGTTCCATAGGCAATATTATTCAAAATTACCATGACTATTATTTTAGTGATGGGCATGCAACAGACATGCTTACAATATTTTATGACAATACATTTATTAATAACTTAGTTAATATTATAGATTGGAACGCAATTAAAGAACCTTATTGGGGTGGAAAAGATAACCTAAATTTAAAACGTAAGAAACAAGCCGAATTTTTGGTTTTGGGTGATATTTCTCCTAAACATATCTTTGGATTTGGATGTTATAATGATAGTGCAAAAAATAAATTAATTGACATGGGGATAACTTCTAATAAAATTATAAATATTCCGCGAGCATATTATTAAATTTGTATGTTATGATTAAATATGTAACTGGTAATATTTTGGAAAGTGATGCCCAAGCCCTTATTAATACAGTAAATACTGTAGGGGTAATGGGTAAAGGAATTGCATTGCAGTTTAAGAAAGCATATCAAAATAATTTTAAAGCCTACTCGGAAGCCTGTAAAAGAAAGGAATTGGTAATAGGTAAAATGTTCGTCACTGAAGATTCTAATCTTAATTCGGGAAAAAAATTCATTATTAATTTCCCGACTAAGACTGATTGGAGAAAGACATCAGAATACAGTTATATTGAATCAGGACTTGATGACTTAATACGTGTATTAATTGATAAAAACATAAAGAGTGCTGCTATTCCTCCTCTTGGTGCTGGAAACGGAGGTTTAGAATGGGAAAAAGTAAAAAAAATAATAGAACATAAACTAGGAAATTTAGATTTAAATATATTGGTTTATGAGCCTACTCAGCATATTAAAGATAAATTAAAAAAGGAAAGGGTAAAGCTTACTGATGCAAGAGCTTTGTTGCTTTATGTTTTATATGATTTAGTTAGAAATGGAGAATATGTCTCTGAATTTTCTAGTGAGAAGATTTGCTATTTCTTACAAAGATTTGGAGCAAAGAAATATTTCAAATTACAATATTCTCCTAATTTTTATGGACCATACTCTGGAAAAGTAAGATATGTTTTAAATGTATTAAGTGGTAGTTATCTAATGGGGTATAGCGATATGAACAAGAAACCATTTGAACCTCTAACTCTGGTAGCAGACGCATTTGAGACAGTAAAAAAACAT
This sequence comes from uncultured Bacteroidales bacterium, assembly GCA_964495025.1. Classification (GTDB taxonomy): domain Bacteria; phylum Bacteroidota; class Bacteroidia; order Bacteroidales; family UBA10428. The sequence goes on from CAZBUF010000452.1 coordinate 3,866, forward strand.
ATTGAAAGTAAACCAGAACTATATAATATTGCAAAAAATACAATTGAATTTTTGACTGGTTTTTATTCAGACTTTGCACTTGAACTTCTATCATCTATTGATTATATCGCTAAAAATGAAAACTCATTTGACAAGGATGTAATTAATAATCATTTAGAGAAATGGAGTAATAGAAAGAGAAGTATGTTTTCAAATCAAAGATACCTTGATATTTCTCTTAATCAATTGAGAACTGCACAATTTTCCTAATACAGCACGATTGCCCAACAGCGCATATAAGTAATAGCTATGTTACAGTTTTTCGTAGGTATAGGTTTACGTTTAAGCTTATCAGGTTACTAATAAGTTTATAAGCTCGCATCCCACTACTACTTATATGCGCGGGACGTTAGTAAACATTATCTGCCAATATTATAATTAAATTAATTACGCATTAATTTAATTACCAATTATATTATTTAAATATTTTGTTAATTTCTTAAATAAGAATTAACTTTGTTTAAGAAATAAATGTATTATGAAAAATTTTAAGGCTGGTAAATATGTAAATCAAGGAACATATCAAAGCTTCCAACCAGAGGTTATTAATAGAAAATGGACTCTGGAAAACATGGAAGTAATTAGCCTTTTATGTCAAGCCGACAGACAATTAGGAAGATTAGATATGTACTCTGAATACATACCAAATATTGATTTATTTATCAGTATGCATATTGCCAAGGAGGCAATAAAATCAAGTGAAATAGAAGGAACGAAGACTAATATTGAAGAAGCGTTACGAAATAAAGAAGATATAATTGAGGAAAAAAGAGATGATTGGGAAGAAGTTCAAAACTATATAATAGCATTAAATACTGCAAGTGAAGATTTAGAAAAACTACCTATCTCTTCAATGTTAATTAAAACCATTCATAAAGTCTTATTGACAGGAGTAAGAGGGAAACATAAACTGCCAGGCGAATATCGAAGTAGCCAAAACTGGATAGGAGGCGCCTCAATTAATGATGCCATATTTGTTCCTCCGATATCCGGTTCTATTAATGATTACATGAGTGATATTGAGAAATTTGTACATAACGATAGTATTAAGTTTCCGGATTTGCTTAGAATTGCTTTAATTCATTATCAATTTGAGACAGTTCATCCATTTTTAGACGGTAATGGAAGAGTCGGCAGGTTATTGATAACTTTATACCTTGTTGAGAAAGGCATACTTAAAAAACCAGTGTTATATCTCTCTGATTTTTTTGAGAGAAATAGAACTTTGTACTTCGATAATTTAATGAGAGTAAGGGAAAAAGATGATATAATCCAGTGGTTTAAATTTTTCCTTGTTGGTATAATTGAAACAGCAAAGAATGGCATTAAAACTTTTGATGGCATACTGAAATTGCAAAAGGAAGTTGATATTAAAATACAAAAACTAGGCATTCGAAGTAACAATGCTTTATCAATAATAAATCATTTATTTAAGAAACCTGTAATTGATGCTCAGATTGCCAAAGATGTATCTAAATTATCCATGCCATCGGTGTATAAATTGATAAATGAATTGGAGAACTTAAATATCATCAAAGAAATAACGGGAGGTAAACGAGGAAGATTGTTCATATTTGATGAATATTTAAGGTTGTTTAAGTAACGTTTGCCAAAAGATTGCTTCGTCGTTCCTCCTCGCAAAGACAAACCTCACTCTATAAGGGATATGTTCTTTCATTACCGGCAACGAGCAACGAGCAGCGAGTAACGAGCAACAAGCAACGAGTAACGAGCAACAAGCAACTATTCCGCAAACTCCATCTCATCCACCAGGTAACCTGCTTTGGCATATTTGTCAATGATAAAAAGCACATACCTTATATCCACGGAAATATTCCTGCAGATTTCAGGATCGTAGAAATAATCACTCATCGTGCCTTCCCAGTTCCTGTCGAAATTGACGCCGATAAGTTGCCCTTTGCCATTTAACACAGGGCTCCCTGAATTTCCTCCTGATGTGTGATTCGATGCAATAAAACAAACATGCATGGTATCATCTGTCCCGTATTTTCCATAATCCTTAAGTTCATATAATTCTTTAAGCCGCTCAGGAATGACGTACTCATAATTATCTTGAAGGCTTTTTTCCATGACACCTGTTAATGTTGAATAATATTTATAATCAACAGCATCACCGGGATAGTATCCCGCGACCTTGCCAAAGGAAAGACGCAGTGTGCGGTTGGCATCAGGATAAAACTGCCTGTCAGGCTGCATTTCCATCAAATCTTCAACATAATCCCTGTACATGCTGTCGAGCTTAATATTCATGACCCTGAGATTTGGATATACTCCGGCATAATAAATATCCATGAAACCTGTGTATAGCTGAAAGGCGGGATCATCTTCAATCCTCGCAGCAGAAGCTAATGAATAGTGCTGAAGCAGTTTCCGGACTTTTGCGTGATCAACAAATATGGATTTTGAAAACACATAGTCAGAGTATTCTGAAAAGTCTCCTTTGGATTTTTTTATGATCATATTCAGGATATCAGGGTGAAACTGCTTGTCAACGTTATTATAATATATTTCCAGCATCCTGGCAAGCATCATTTTATCAATATCAATACTATAGTCTTTAAAAAAGCTATCGCTGGCTTTTTTTAGTTGTTCAACAGCATCTTTTATTGTTTCTTCCGAAGCGTCTTCTGAGTAAAATACAAGATTTTTGAATTGGGACATAAAACTTATAAGATCATTTTTTAACACTGTTTCAAATAACAATTCCTCTGCCTTATAGTAAGGCAAAAGCTCATTATACAGCTCTCCGAATCCGGGCAGCAAACCCCCATATTTCTCTTCCAGGGTTGAATCGTCATTTATCCGGTTATTGAACTGTGATTCCTGCTCTTCCTTAAGTTGTACAACATTTTTTCTTTCAAGGCCTTCAAGAATACCTTCCCATTTTTTTCTTGCGTTTCTGATACGGGCATATTCCGCTGCATATTTGATCCTCAACTCATCATTATCATTTATATGTGTTTTTATTATATTTTCCTTTTCTTTTCTGATCATGACCTTTAAAGGAAGTGTCTTATTTAATACGGTATTTATGCCTGAGGAAGTCAGGAACTGCTGTGTAGTGGCAGGAAAGCCATATACCATAGTGAAATCGCCTTCTCTGTAGCCATTTAATGATATTTGCAGATATTTCCGCGGTTTGTAGGGTATGTTATACGGAGAGTATTCTGCCGGCTTATTGGCACTGTCAGCATAAATCCTGAAAAGCGCAAAATCTCCCGTATGCCTTGGCCATATCCAGTTGTCAGTATCCCCGCCGAAATTGCCTACGGATGAAGGAGGCGCTCCCACAAGTCTTATGTCATCAAACACCTTATATGTGAACATGTAATATTCATTGCCGTAGAAAACGGGCTTTATCTTTATTTTATATGGATATTCAATATTAACAAGGTCAATAAGGCTGTCGATCCTTTCACCGATTATTTCAAGCCTTTTATTATAGGGCAGATTATCGTTAATGTCCTCAAGTATCTTATCTGTCACATCTTCAATAGCAACCGGTAAAGTCGCAGTTAATCCGTTAGCAGGCAATTCCTCTTCCCGTGAATATGCCCAGAATCCGCTGGTCAGATAATCTTTGTCAGCTGTACTGTGCGATTGTATATATTTCAGGGCGCAATGGTAATTGGTCAGCAGCAGTCCGTTGCCTGAGATTATTTCTCCTGTGCATCCACTGCCAAATATCACAACAGCATCTTTAAGGCTTGCATTATTTATACTGTAAATATCTTCGGCCGATAATTCAAGGCCTTTTGCCTGCATGTTATCCAGGTTCAATTGACCGGTCAGCAAAGGAAGCCAAATACCCTCCTCAGATTGCAGATGTATGGCAGAAGAACAAATTATAATGGAGCATACAAGGAGGATTTTCCTGATCATAATTAAAAAAGTTTATATGGTATTTTCAACAAACATGGATAATTCTTTATATAATCTGTCCGTTGGCAATCCCATTACATTAAAGTAAGAGCCGTCGATCCTCTCAATACCTGTATATCCTATCCATTCCTGGATTCCGTAGGAGCCGGCCTTATCAAAAGGCTTGTATTTTTCAATATAATATCTGATCTCAGCGTCAGTCAGCTCTTTAAAGTAAACATCGGTTACTGAACAGAAGGCGGTTTCCTTATCAGAGGATCTTATGCAAATACCTGTTATTACCTGATGCCTGCGGCCGGAAAGCTTTTTAAGAATACTTACGGCATCATCATGATTTGCCGGTTTGCCAAGCACCTTATCGTTAAGGCACACTATTGTATCAGCGGCAATAATTATCGTTTTTGCATCAATGGAATCAGTAAATGACTGCGCCTTAAGTTTTGCCAGATATACAGGTATTTCCTTGCATGCCAGGTTTGCCGGGTATTCTTCTTTTATTTCCGGTGCTAATACAACATCAAATTTTAAGCCCATCTCTTTAAGCAGGTATTGTCTTCGGGGCGACTTCGAGATAAGAAGGATCCTGTATTCTGATAATTTATCTAAAATATCCATGAATTGTTTCAAAAGAAAAGCGGGATAATACAATTTGCTAAAAGTGCATATAAAAGGCCGCTGACCATCACTATCTTGGTCAAAACACTTGAAATGGAATAATCCTTCCTGTCGGTGGCCGTGATAACCCTGTATATTATGTAGGCCAGGGGAATAACCAGTGTTATTAATATATATAACAGGGTAAACGTATCTGTTAAATATATAAGATAAACATATAATAGTGCAATGATAGTAGTAACAAAAAGAACAGTTATTATGGCCTTTGTATATCTGACGCCCACAACAATTGGCAACGTCTGGCTGCCATCAATATAATCACCTTTGAAGTCTTCAGTATCTTTAATTATCTCCCTTGCCAGAGTAAGAAGAAAAGCAAATCCGGCGTAACCGGATACCCAGGCCGATAAATATTTCAGGTTTGATCCGAAAGTTACTAATAAGCTGTCATACAAATTCCTGAGCAGCAGGAACTCAAACAGGAAAATAATCAGCGGCACCATTGCTGTAAGCAGCGCGACAATTATGTTGCCTATAAGAAGTTGTTTCTTATATATCGTTGAATAAAACCACAGCAATCCTGTTATTGCTATGAATATCAGGCTTAGTAATGGCTCACCGGTCTTAAATGAAATATATGTGCCCATTGCTACTCCAATAATATTGAAGATGATATGAAAAGCCATGGCAATTCTCCTGTTTATTTCTTTACCCACAATTACTGATTCAGGTTTGTTGATCAGGTCTGATTTCCTGTCGAAATAATCGTTAATAACATAACCGGCTGAAGTAATAAATACCGTAGATAATACCAGCAGGAGAAAGTATAATTCATTTAGCTGTAATGACAATCCGGCTGATTTGAGGATTGGCGCAAAAATGCACCATCTTACAAGGTACTGCGTAGCTGCAACAATAATCAGATTTTGTATCCTGATTAATTTTAAAAATGATATTATATGCCTGGACCTTATCTTATCCACTTCTTTCTTTTAATAATTTTTAACAGTATAATAACATTAGAAGTCTAAGTTATACAAAACCATTCATCATATCTCTGATAAATTCATATCCTACCATGAAAATGCCCCGTCAATCATCCACTTTCCATGCAGTCTGAGAACCTGCTCAATAACATCTCTCACACAGCCTTCGCCGCCTTTCTTAGCAGATATATATTTTGAAAGCTGCCTGATTTCTTCTACGGCATCTTCAGGACAGGTGGGTACACCTGCTTTTTTCATGATCCCGTAATCAGGTATATCATCGCCCATGAAAAGTATGTTCTTGTGCTCAAGGTTATGCTTGATCCTGAAATTTTCATAATCAATCATCTTATCGGATGATCCCAGGTAAATATCACTTACTCCCAGATTCGAGAAGCGTTTTTCCACGGTACTGGAATTGCCCCCGCTTATTATAGCAACAGGATATCCCTGTTTGACACAATATTGAACCGCATATCCGTCCTTGATATTCATCATGCGGATAAACTCACCTCCGGGATCGAGAAAAATCGTACCATTTGTGAAAACACCGTCAACATCGAAAACAAAAGCTTTTACATCCTGCAATTCTGCTTTATAGTTTTTCATTACGGTAAATTATCAGGTTATTTAATATTATATTTCCGGTAATCGATTTTGTAAAGATAGGCCGGTTCATCGTCCGGCTTGCCTATCTGGTGCTCTAAAGTAAAAATACCGGGATACTTCAGCTCTATATAATACAGATATCTCCTGATTGTATTGATTGTTCTGTTTGTCTTCATTTTCGGATTTACCCTTAAACTGGCCATAATAACATATTCAACATTATTCTCTTTCAGTTTATTAAGAAGTGCATCGGGCGATACGCCGAAATACGGATTTTTGTTAGCGTGAATAATCTGTAAAAATGAATCAACATCATTAAAATAATTAATATTGTATTGATCCAGGGTACTGTAAAAAGCTTTTTTGTAGCTGTTCTTAACTTCAAAAACCCCGAAAGTCTCATTTGACTGCCCGATAAATGCCTGGCTTGTCATTCTGAAGTTCATCTGCAGGGGGACAGGCATTTTCCCTTTTCTGAACTCACTGTTTGAAATTATGCAAAGAGCATTATAATTTTTCCATAGCTTATTAATTAATGTATCGGCATTTTCCATCGGGAACCTGTAGATAGGGTAAAATTCTTTCCCTTTGCTATAGATAAATGACATTGAGGGTTTACGTGATGCCACAAC
>CAZBUF010000453.1:0-7585 GCA_964495025.1 uncultured Bacteroidales bacterium
CGGCATTGACGCTGCTATAGGCACTGTATTGCTGTCAGGCGGCACTTCAGACGGATATTTCCACGGAAAGGTTGATGAGGTAAGAATATGGGATCATGCCCGCACACAACAGGAAATCCGGGATAATATAAATAAAGAGATGACGGCAGTGCAGCCGGGCCTGGTTTTACGGTTAGGCCTTAATGAGGGTACAGGTACTGAGATCTCATATACAGGGGTACCCGGACTGAATATAAATATTACCGGCAGTAACTGGAACTGGTCAGAAGGAACATCATTTGAAAATATTAATCCCCCGCAGTGCAATGAATCCCCTTATATGAAAATAGGGCTGATCGCTGATCCCCAGTATTGCGATTGCCCTTCGTCAGGCACAAGGTACTACAGGGAAACACTCTGGAAATTGCCTGATGCGGTTGATACTTTGAACAAGTATGATGTTGATTTTGTGATGACCCTTGGTGACGTTATCGACAGGGATTACGAAAGCTTTGATACTTTGCTTTCTTTATATAACGGTCTTAATATGCCGGATTACAAACTGCTGGGTAACCATGAGTATGAGATCGCTGATACCTTTAAGGATACTGTCAGGTATTTGTTAAATATGCCGGATTATTATTACGATTTTTCCTACAATGGCTGGCGTTTTATTGTCCTTGACGGCACTGAGCTGGCTGAATATGACAGTATATTGCATATGGATCTCAGGGATGAAGCTGACAGCCTGTGGCAGAGTATCCAGGGTGAGATCAATGACGAGACATGGAACGGCGGGATAGGGAGAAAACAAAGAAGCTGGATGGAGGAAAGGATCACCGATGCCATGAATAATGATGAAAAGGTGATCCTGTTCTGCCATTTCCCGGTATACCCTGAGCATTACCTTAACCTTTGGAACAGGTTTCAGATCATTGATATTGTTGAAAAATACGATAATGTGGTTGCATACATTAACGGCCATAACCATGATGGAAATTACGCGTTCTTAAACGGGAAACACTATATAACGCAGAGAGGGATGGTTGAGTCTTATGATTCCAGCTCTTTCTCAATACTGGATTTTTACAACAATAAGCTTGTCTTTAACAGTTATGGCCTGATGAATGATCAGATCCTGACGTTCGGAAATATTGATAAAAAGCCATATGATATTCTGCTTTCAAACAATATCATTACCTATGATCTTGATTCGGGAAGTTATATCGGCAGCTTTTCAACAATTGACAGCAGCAGCTCTGCAGGTTATTCATACGGACTTATTGATCTTGCAGGATTTGAGTATAATTCCCTTTTTCATATTTCCGGTGATTCTCTTTTCCTTTGGACCAGCCAGGATATTTCAGCGCCTGGAAACATTACGATAAAGGCTGCAAGCAAGAACTGTAATCTGGATACTGTTTCAAAGGCCTTCGCAATGGTGTTTGATACTGTTGCGGTGTTACTGAAAAGTAAGATCCCGGATACAATACTTATCCTGGGGCAGCCTGATCTGATAATAAATCTTGATTCCGTATTTACGGATAGATCGGAACATGGACTGCTATATGATGCGGCATCAGGTAATGAAAACAAAGCGCTTGTTTCCATTGACGGCAGGGAACTGGTCATTGAGACTGTGGCAGGAGGGGAGTCTTTGATTATTGTGGGTGCAACCGACAGTTATACAGGCCAGTGGGCTGCAGATACATTTAATGTAACTGTTTTTGACCCTCTTAATCACGTGCCTGTTGTTCCGGTGCCTCCGGATGATATGATAATGCAGCTGGGAAACGATTCCCTGGTTATTGATCTTAATACTCTTTTCTATGATGAGGATAACGATACTCTCAGCTATGAAATATCATGCAGCAACGATACGGTCGTTCATTGTCTTCCGGAGAATTCCTTATTGATCCTTTATCCTTTGCTTGCAGGTGAGGATTCGGTACAGGCCTTTGCAGATGATGACAGGGGAGGGGCTGCCGTATTAAGCTTCAAAATAACTGTGAACACTGCACCTTTCGCAAAAGATATCGCAGGTGCTATTCTTGTTCAGTTATATGATGATCCTATTGTAATTAACCTTGATACAATATTCAGCGATCCTGACGGCAATCCGCTGGTCTATTCTGTTGATTCTGTAAGTGCGGATATAATTTCTGCAGGTATTACAGGCCCGGAATTACAAATAGAATATGGATCATCAGGCACAGTAATTATTTATGTTTCAGCCGATGATAGTTACGGAGGCTATGCAATATGGGAGTATCACCTTATGATAAACGCACCACCACAACTATCAATGCCAATACCTGATCTGTCAATTACCCTGATTATTCTTCTCAGCGGCACTTCTGATCATTATATTAGTCTGGATAGCGTATTTACTGATCCTGACGGTGACAGCCTGATCTATGAAATAAACAGCAGTAATACCGGGATTTTGACATTAAGTGCAAGCGGGACGGAAATTGAGCTGGTGCCGATGAGCAAAGGAATTGCACTGGTTGATGTTCTCGCTGATGATCAGAGGGGAGGCTTAGCTGCCGATAGTTTCTATGTTACTGTCAGTGAGCCTGTTAATATTATCTTATATGATATGCAGGGCAGTTCAGTACTCACAGGCTATCCTAATCCATTCAGCTATTCCACTGTTTTATCATACGAGCTACATGAGAGCAGTGATGTAGTGATATCTGTTTACAACCGGTACGGAGGATTTATCAGCACCCTGTTTTCCGGCAGGCAGTCGCCGGGCCGCAGAGAAATTACCGTTAATGCCGGAGATTATCCCCCGGGAGTATATTTCTTCAAAATCATGATCGGCCACAAGCTTGTTGAGACAAGCAGGATGGTTATTGTGAGATAGTCGCTACTCGCTTCTCGTTGCTTGCTACTCGCTGCTCGCTGCTCGCTGCTGCGTCATTGCGATCCCGCATCAGCGGGAGAAGCAATCTCAGGAAGCTGTCCCCTTTTTAATTATGGCAATGTAAAATCTGTCAGGCATTTACATTGTTTCAGTTGCCCTTCATTAATTATCTTATTAATGTCAGCGATCTCATCATTCAGCTTTTGCCTGTTTCCGCAATAATAAAGCACTGACAGAGGGTCCTTATCGATTATTAATTCATACAATTCATTCAGTGAGGGTACTTTCTGGTATTTACCGTATTCTTCCAGTGAAATATCCAGATAAGCCACATTGATATTTATTCCCAGGTTGTCAAGGCGGTAACCGCTGTCAAGAAGCGTGGGATACGCCAGCTTCCCTTTATAATAGACATCTGACGGGTGAGGGTAGGAGACTATTCTGCTTTTGTCGTCCGAAAGGCTGACGGCAACATTCCGGCTGTAGTCTTTTTTCGTTTTATATATGATAATTGGTAGCCCGGCAGTATAGTCTATCATAATTTTGCTTTTACTGCTTTCAACGGTTGTTTTCTTTTTTTTTGCTGATTCTGCCGTGTAGTCGGTCGTAATTTCACTGTTGCCGCTTATTGTTTTGTTCTTATCTTTTGCTGACGAACAGGATTTTATTACAAATACCATTAATATATAAATGATGATTTTCATGCAGTTAAAATTTGATGAATTTTCGATGAATTATTTTATTATCTGACTGAATAGTAAGAATATAACTACCATTGGCGAGGTCCTGAACAGGAATTGATATTTCCCTGGTATTTTCAAAAGAGCTGATGGTTTTTATTTTTTGCCCTGTTATGTCAATCACAGAAATACTATGAACCGGAATATCCTGGTCATTTATAACATATATATTTTCAGCAGCAGGATTCGGAAAGACTCTGAACATATTGTCAGTCAGCGGATCATTAACACCGGTTGCTGCTGTTCTCAGAATTTGAATGTCAAGTAGATATGTCCCTATTTCTCCCTCAAAGTAAGGTGCTACGTGAAATTTAACATTACCTCCGTTTGGAACGATAATATTTGAAGACGTAACATCGTCAAAAGTCTTTGACCAGAGCCCTCCTGTTGAGAACGACCACAAAACATCATTGGTATATGTTTGTCCGTTGCCGCTGTTGTATGAGTCATGGGCTCTGGCGGTGATAGAGTAATTGTATCCGGCGGGAAGATTGATCCCGTAATAATCATGATCTGAGCCGGTATGGCTATTTGAGCCTGTGGTTAATTTGGTGGCTGTGCTTCCGCTGAAACTAACCGGGAGGTTATAGGCCGATGGTTCAGTATCATTTGGTTCATATATGTCAGCTACAACTGTTGGCGCTGTGACAGTAATAAAAATGGGGTTTTGATAATATGAGGAGCCTGTGAGCTCCCAGTCTCCCAGGCTAGGTATATGCTGCACAGCAAGCAAATAAGTGCCCGGATCGGAAGTTATAGCCGATGTATTGAATGTCAGGTACGGAGATAAATAAGTATATCCTGCAGGAAGGCCTGATGATTCGGTTATCATTTCAATTTCTTCCACCCATGAACCTTCAAGGTCATAAAGGTCTACTGAGTATGTTCCATAGAAGGTAGAACTACCGGTATTTATGATGTTCAGATTTACAGATGCCGGGTCGCCCTGAGCCAATGTTGTTCCGGGTGTAACAATCATTGCAGAATTCAGCTCTATGTCATTGGCATTGGTAACAGTCATCTGGATCATATTGGAATAGCTGCCATCTGCCACTATCACCCAGTTTTCGCCGGTTACCCTGTAGAAGATACCAATATAATATGGTCCGGGTAACATACTCAACAGCCCGCCTGTGGAAAAAGTAATATCGTCAACATATACATAGCCGCTTTGTAACGACCAGCCCGTTTTTATTTCAACATAATCAATGAAGTTTTTGTTGTTATCAAATATAGCAGCGCAGTAATCACCATTAAAATCATACGCTCCGTCGTTGAGTATATTGGTTTTCACATTAAAACCCTGCCCGTAGGCTATTGAGCTTGAAGAAGGTGTAACATCGTTATATAATTTCATGTCGAGTGTCTCCACGCCTGATGGTGGTTTTATGCCGATAACTGCCTGGTGGTCGTCATTATATTCGTCTGTACCTCCGGGATTTAGGGCGTCAATCAAAAAGTATCCGTCATATGCTCCGCCCCAACCCCAGTTGAAATGAAAATAATCGTTAATGTCATAACCATCACATACAAAAGCATGTCCGCCTCCCGTGCCAAATCCGGCATATTCAACCGGCCTTCCTCCATCAAGTTCAACTTTCAACATCTGGATCCAGGAACTTGTTGTATAATTGACCCTTTCAACTCCCTGAACGCTGTTGTCATAGCTGAAATAAGTAGTGAAGGCATATTCCGAACAGTGAGTAACGGGGCTTTGGGAAGAAATAACATAGGCTCCGCTTCCTGTGGGGCTGTAATTCATATCAACACTTACCCCGCAGTGATACATGAGTGTGGCTACAGCATTGTTTGAACCTGTAACATTGCCGGGCATTGATGACCATTGATATGTAGTTCCTCCAAAGTTTGCCGATAATGTACCGTAGTCATCTTCATTGTATGAATGGAAGCCGGTTCCATTATCAGGGTACCCCCAGTATTTCATGATCTGCGCCATTGCAGTTGCCACACAGCCGGTCACGGAACCTCCCGGACAAAGGCCATTATAATAGGGGCTTTGGCTCCATGTTGTGGATAACAACGGGCTAACGGCACTTATGTTTTTATATCCTGTGGAGGGACTGTTCTTTAATGCTGACCATTCATTTTTAATCCCGGGAGTGGCAATGATATTGTTCTGAATAATATAATCCAGCTCTTCTTTATATCCCTCGATCCATTTTCTGAAGTTTGGCGGCATATTATTTTTATCAAAACTGCCTTTTTTTGTATAGCATAAAACAGGAAAGGAATTATCATCTCCTGCCACCATTATAAAACCATTGTCCGCACCGGCATTAAAAACATAGTAAAGAGGTTCTTCTGTGGAAGTTATGCTCTTATAACCCGAATAAACAGTTGTATTACTCTGAAAGGCAAGGTTCAAATCAACGTCAGACCGTTTAAGGTTGACATTCAGAAATGCCATTCCTACTTTTTTTGCTGTTTCAACGTCAATACTTTTTGCATTTAGAATATTGACAAGAATGAAGATCATGGCGATTGACAGGATAATTCTTTTCATGATGACAATTTTTAGTTTTATTGTTTCACTATTATGATTGTTTTTTGATGTTCTTCCGTCTCAATTTCTATACAATAATATCCCGCTACTCGCTACTCGCTTCTAGCTGCCCGTTGCTGCGTCATTGCGATCCCGCTTCGGCGGGAGAAGCAATCTTAGGGAGCTGTCCCTTTTCTCGCTTCTCGCTTCTCGCTACTAGCTACTCGCTTCTCGCTACTCGCTGCCCGTTGCTCACTGCCCGTTGCTGCGTCATTGCGATCCCGCACCAACGGGAGAAGCAATCTCAGGAGGCTGTCCCCCAATTCGTCATTGCGATCCCGCACCAGCGGGAGAAGCAATCTCAGGAGGCTGTCCCTTTTTTTCCCTTTTTTACTTCAGTTTATCTGCTTGTTCACGGGCTTCTTTGAGTACCTTGTTTGCTTTGGCGTCTGCTTCTTTTTCAATTTGAGTTGCCTTTTCCTCACCCTCCTTTCTCATTTTGTCCGCAGAAACTTCAGCGGCCTTCTTTGCAAGAGGATTCTTAGCTTCCTTAACGAGCTTATCAGCTTTATCGTTTGACTCATACCTTACTGTCTTTGCAGCTATCTTTGCTTCCGCCCTGATCTGTGCAGCCTTTTTTTCAGCATCCTTCATTATCTTTTCAGCTTCCTCGCTTGCTTTGGCCTTTACTTCTACTTTCTTTTCTTCCACTCTTACTTTGGCTTCTTCCTTAACAGCTTCCTTAATTTGCTCAGTGCTTCTTTTTATATTATCCTTTAAACTCAAAGATATTTCCGGATCTGAAATTGTACCGGTTGCTTTTACATCCATATTGATGTTTTCCGAAGGAGTCAATTTGAGTCCCTGTGATGCTGCACCGGTATATAAATTATTAACAGCGTCATTTGCACCTGATCCAAGTTCCGCCCTTGGAACGTTAATATTGATAAAGTAGTTGATAGTCTTGTCAATACCCTGATCACCACCGATAATAAAGCTGGTTTTGCCCATTTTGGTATCAAAGGGATCTATATAGATCCTTCCGTCTTTTATTTCAAAGTCGACATCAAGGTTCTCAAGTATAAGATTATCAAACTTATTAGTTTTCAGCTCTTTGCCGATTTTTTTAAATACGCCTGAGTTTGATACCCCGATTTTTTGTGATGAAAAGTTACCTTTTCCTGCTATTGAATTCAGAACAGGATTCATATTGGCGTCAAGAAGACTGTTATAGGTCATTCCCAGGGAGACCTTACCGGTTGTATTTTCAGCAACCGGGGCAAGTTCAGCCAGCGCCTCAAATGCATCAAATGCGGAGGGGATATCAATACCTGATGCCTGGATATTAAAATCAACCAAAGGCGCAGAAATATCCTGAGTGTTATATTCACCGTTCAGTTTCATCGAGCCTTCCAGTAAATACATCTTAAGTTCATTAAGCATCACTTTACCGTCTTTGATTGATATAATGCCTGATGCATCATCAATTTC
>CAZBUF010000454.1:0-4819 GCA_964495025.1 uncultured Bacteroidales bacterium
CCGGAACCGAAGTCAATTCCAGGAAATCCGCGCCGCAATTACTGACATCATTTGCTGTTGGCAAACCCGGTACAGGATTAACTATCGCTTTTACTTCCGTTCTTTCGCTTTCACAACCTGTTGTACTATCATAACCTGATAACCAGTATGAGGTTGTGCTTGCCAGGAAAGGAGTATTATATGCCAGTCCCGTATCAAGAAGTGTTCCGCTAACCTGGGAATCGTACCATCTGCTGGTTGTGCTGTTTAAACCTTTTACGGAGTTTAGTGCCATTGTTCCCGGCCCGCAGATACTCTCATCATTTGCCGCAGGCATTCCGGGAATGATGTTTATGGTTATATCAACCTGTACCCTGGGGCTCTCACAGGTTGTAGAGCTGTTGTAGCTGCTTGCCCAGAAGGAGGCAGAGCCGGTAAGATACGGAGTAGTAAAATCCTCTGAGGTGCCAAGCAGGTTGCCCCCTGTTGAAGCGTCATACCATTTATTTGTGGTTCCGTGTGTGCCGGTGCTTGCATCAATAAATACGGAGCCTTCACCGCAATGTTCAATATCTCCTGCAACAGGTACTTCCGGAACAGGATGAATAACAACATCAACCCTTCTGCGACTGCTTTCACATTGTGTGGTATCATTATATGTCGACAGCCAGTATGAAGTGCCGGAACTCAACAGAGGTGTGGTAAAATCTGTTGATTCTGATAAAATACTACCTCCGAATGCTGACTCATACCAGCGGTTATTATTTCCATTCTGCCCTATTGTGGATGTAAGGGTTAATATTCCAGCGCCGCAATTTTCCTCCCCGTCTGCATCAGGCATCCCCGGCAGCGGCTTATATAAAACAGCAACAGTATCTGCTGTTGGAGGGCAGGATCCGCTTGTTATTTTCCATTCAAACTCATAAGATCCTTCATCACCGCTGCTTATTGCTGCAAGAACAACAGGTGAATGCTGGCCGGGAATAAAAGTAACATCTCCCGTCCCGCTTATCTTTCGCCATGTTCCTGTTCCTGTTGGCGGAATGTTGCCGGTTAAGTTTGCCGTGGTTCCGCAAACCGAGTCATCAGCACCTGCATCAGCCGGTGGTACTGTCACTCCAAAGTCTATCATTACGGTATCCGAGGTAACACAGCTCGCATTGGTTATTGTCCATGAAAATCCGTAAATACCTTCGTTCCCCGGCATTATCTGTACTGTTGCACTCCCGTCATTCACCGAAGGAATAAATACGGGAGGGACGCCTGAAGGATTTGTTACAACAGACCATTCTCCGCTACCCACAGAAGCAGGGTTTGCCCCCAGAGGTAATGAGACACTATTGCAAAGAAGCTGATCAGTACCTGCAAAAGCAGGGTCCGGGGCTTCATCCCTTATAATATCAACTATATCTGATGATCCCGCACATATTCCATACCGGCTGCTTATTTCCCAGTGAAAACTGTTCAGCCCGTAACTCAAACCTGTAATTTCACTATCTGGAATGCCCGGATCACTTACAACAGCGCTTCCTGATAAAACATTCCATATGCCGGAACCTCCCCCTGTTACCATATTTCCGTTGAGCAATACTGATGTTGAATCACATACTCCTCTGTCAATGCCTGCATTTGCAGGATCCGGCGTAACATCCCTGAGTATATCAGTAGTATCGGCGCTTGTAACACATGCCCCGAACTGACTTGTTACTGTCCAGATAAAAATATTCTCCCCTTCTGCTATATTTGTGACATTTGCCTGCGGATCATTAACATCGGAGAATATCGCGTCTCCCGTATAAATACTCCACTCCCCGGTACCATTATTTGTAGCGGCAACAGCACTCAGCAAGGCTAATGAATCATTGCAAAATAACTGATCCGTTCCTGCATTTGCCGGATCAGGTTGTATATCCCTGGTTACTATAACTTCGTCAATGGAAGAACAAGGGCCGTTTTCAATACTCCACCTTAATAAATTAGGCCCGACATCCAGGTTGGAAACAGCAGTATTCGGATCCGCAGGATCAACAATTGTCGCTCCACCGGTCGTGGTCCACATACCGACACCTATTACAGGTGTACATGCATGCAGCTGATGGCTGGCGGCACATATTACGGTATCGTAACCCGCATCTGCAGGCGGAATAGGTGTGTCAAATATCTCAAATGTTATTATGCTCGGCGCACTCTCACATGCCCCGATACTTTCAGTAACATAATAAGAATATTCTCCGCTTACCGAATTGTCAACAAACGTCGGCGGCCCGGTAGGATCAAACGAATTCCCCGTATGTATAATATTGGTTAACAATGAGTCAGAAAACCATCTTACGTCTCCTCCCGAAGTTGAGAGTGTAAGAATAATAGGATTGTCGACGCAAAACTCAAGTGAGGGATTTATAATTACCGGGGGAGTAGTGATTATTTCGATTAAAGCAGTGGTGGTAATAGGATCATTATCACCATTAATAGTATCTGAAGGAGGAATAGTATCAAAAGGATTATTATCGTAAGCATTGCAAATGTTCCAGTTACGCATGGTAATCTCAAAGATGTCTCCTGCAACACCACCTGCAGGAGCACTGATGAGCCAGGTAATCTGGTTTGGGCCGTCTGCAGGTACATCGATTTCAACAACCGGTCCTGCAACCGGCCCTAAAGAATTTCCGGATGCATCTGTTAATTGATAAATATTTCCCATGCCATTGGAAACAGAAACATTAGGAATTCTTTCACCAGAAATTGTTGTGGTTCCATATATAAACTGTACCCACCTGGTTATACGGTTAGGCTTATCAGGTTCAATGCCGACATTGCAATTAAAAGTTGAATTATCTGCAAATGTAATATTGACAATATCCTCACCTTCACAGAACTGAGCTACAACAGGATCAGTAATAATAATCCCCCCGTTCTCATTATCCGTTGCCCAGGCGCTAAAAGTCTGTTCCTGCCTGCTGCTGCTGGTGCATTGAACTCCGTCATATACAACATATGCTTCAGCAGTATAGGAGCACTCGCTTGAAGGTGGATAGGTGTGCAGAGCCGAAGCGGTAAAGATAGTATCCCCATCCGATATTGCGGGGATCAAAGTACTCGCCCCTGTTCCGTCATTCCAGACATAAAGTATCTCAACCCTGTTTGGATCCACGGGAACAAGAAACCTGTAACGCACATCCATGGTCATGTTAACCGGGGCACATACACTACTGGGACTCTGGCCGCTAAAGTTATCGGTAATTAAGGCACACTGACTGAATATGCTGTTAACACTTAACAGCATTAACATTGAAAGGGTGGCCATAAGTTTTTTTAACCTGCTTAACATAAGATGAAATTTTTATTTCCACCAAAGTCCTGATAATTGTGACAAATGAATTTTGACAGAAATAAATTTTAACTAAAAATCCGGTTTAATTGTTCTTGCTTAGGGGTTCTCTGAAGAGTAGTAGAAATTATAAACGGCTTAATATCAGGCCATTATTTCAATTATTAAATTGCAGATGGCATGGATTATACGATGATACAGTAAAAACGTTACATATTTTTTACCAATAACTTCCCGTTAAATTTTCTCAAAAAGGTTACCACCTTCGATATTCAAAAGTGTACCATTCCGGGAAATAAATTTTTAAGAGGACCGGATAAGGAAATACCGGTTATTTAATCATTAGCTTTTCAGTAAAAAGGTTTCTGTTTTCAAATTTTACTCTTATAATATATAATCCTTTATTAAGATGCTGAAGGTTAAAAGCAGCTTTTGTTGTTCCCGGCATAAATCTTTTTTGTAAAACAGCCCTGCCGACAATATTCAAAATTTCAATCTCAATAAAATCAGTCTGTGAGGTTACGGTAATCATATTGCCGACAACCGGGTTGGGAAATATTGAGATCTCATCCGATTTCATATCACCTGCATATACTATGGTATCATTGTTGCCATAGTCAAAATATTTTGCAGATAAAGCATTAATGTTTATCAGAGCCGAACTTATTGCAAGAACTATACAAAATAAAAGTAAATTTCTTTTCATAACTGTTAATTTCAGAGTACCGATACAAAAATTATACCATTAACAGACTATAACATCCCTAATTCCAATAGTGCCTCATCTGACATCATTGACTTATCCCAAGGGGGATCAAATACGAGGTTGATATTCACATCCTTTATGCCTTCTGCCGATGCCACATTTTGCTTAACATCCATAAGAAGCTGATCGGCCATGGGACAGTTAGGAGCGGTAAGGGTCATGGTAATTTCAGCGATACCCTGTTCATTAATATTAATATCATAAATCAATCCGAGATCATATATATTTACCGGGATCTCAGGATCATATACTCTCCTTAATATCTGAACTATTTCTGTTTCAGTCTGCAGCAACGATTTGTTTACCATAATAAATAAAAGATTAAACGTTTTCCCGGCCTGTTTATTGTATTTAATTTTTATACTTTGCATTATATGCAACAGCATAAAGCTTCATTTGTTTAAGAAAAGCTAGAAGGCCGTTTGAGCGGGTTGGTGATAAATTCTGCCTTAATCCTATTTTATCTATAAAAAATAAATCAGCATCCATTATTTCCCGGGGTTCTCTTCCTGAAAGAACCCGTATAAGCAAGGCAATAATACCTTTGGTAATTATGGCATTGCTGTCAGCTATATAGTTGATCAAGCCATCATTATACTCTGCGTACAACCAAACCTTCGACTGGCATTCGCTTATCAGGTATTTCTCAACCTTATATTCCGGATCAATAAGAGGTAAATCCCTGCTTAATTCAATCAAATAATTATACTTATCCATCCAGTCGTCAAATATGCCGAACTCTTCAA
>CAZBUF010000455.1:0-4848 GCA_964495025.1 uncultured Bacteroidales bacterium
TGCCCAGAACTGTCCTGGCCCATGCCGTTACAGACAATCCCACAGACCGGATTACTTTTTTGGATGCATTATCTCTGGAAGCAGACTGGGGACTGGGGAGAAATCCTCTCAATATGATCCAGATGACCACGGCAACAACAGAACTGGCTGATAAACGCAGTGTTGAAAACTGTTATACATCCGGACGTGACGACGGAACCCCTGGCCTTCATCCGGGACATACACCTTATCTGAATACTGAACCAGAGGGAGATCAGGTAGTCAACAATCCGCAGAAAGTTCTTAATAAATTTTACCCTGATATTGGGAGTTGGCCGCATGCTTCAAAATATATTAATACCAGATATATTTGGACACATTCAGAATTTTGTCCACGATATACTATGAGAGGGAAAACCCTTTTATATGCCTATCTGTATGGTCTTTCCCAAACAGGTGGCATCATCACACCGGTACTTGTTGCAGATGCCGGCCCGGATCAAAATGTTATTGATGAAAATGAAGATGGTAAAGAAACGGTTCAATTGGATGGTTCCGGAAGTTATTCAGGCAACAGTGAAATTATCAGCTATACATGGAGCCTGAATGAGACAGAAATTGCAGCAGGAGAAACTGTTACCGTGGAACTGGATACAGGTAGTTACGAAATAATCCTTGTGGTAATAGATGCCAATGAAGAAAATGACAGTGATACTGTGAAAATAGATATCATATCCATAAGCCAAGATCAAAGGACATACTATGATTTTGAAACACCTGACCAGGTTAATGATTGGAGTGCCGGCAACATGGGAGAAGGAGGACCACCAATTGCTGCAATTACCTCAGAAAAAGCCAATGGTGGTTCCTGCAGTATAAAATTGAGTGGTAATTATGTTGTAAATTCTGGCAATTATTTAAAGAGTACAGGTGCTTTGGAGGAGGATATTGACTCAATAATTTATTATTTTTGGATTCCACAGGCAATGGTGGAAGCTTCTCAAGCCGCCGCAGCCATTGATCCAACAAAAGGAGGCGGTATTCAAAACTACCTGATGCATGCCGACTGGGACTGGAGAGGGGAATGGATCAATATTTTAGACCTGCAGGGCAATGCATGGAATAAAATATCTTTTCAGATACCTGAAGATGTCATACATTCTGAAATTAAAGAAATCGGACTAATTTGCACCTCTCAGGATGCAGGCGTTGGTGAAAGCAGTATTTATATCGATGATATATACTTAAAGAAGACCGGAAGTCCGACAGCCATCAATGATCCGAATAATGAATTAATTAAAGTACCCAATGAGTTTGAGATTTTTAGCAATTACCCCAATCCTTTTAATCCTCTAACAAGGATAAAATATAATTTACCTGAAAATACCAAAGTCAAAATAACTGTCTGTGATATCGTCGGATGCCCGGTAAAAACCCTCGTAAATGATAATAAAAGCGCAGGCAGTTATGAAGTGACTTTTGACGGCAGTGAACTGCCGGGCGGTGTTTATCTTTATATTCTGGAATCGGGAGAATACAAGGATATAAAGAAGATGATATTATTGAAATAGAAAAAGTCTGCATATGTATGAATCTATATGGAAGCTCGGCGACTGTTAAACCGGCTGTTAAAAATTTTAGTCTGCTTCATTAAGGAAATTGGGCATAAATGAGAGCGTAAACGTAGTTCCGCCACGAGGGTGATCCCGAGCAAACTTGTTTGCAGCGGGAGTTAAACCCGCAGGGACGGGGCCAAATTGCGTTTGACGCAATGTTCTGTGCCGTTTCTTTTATACCGGGAGTCCCGATTTATTGGGACGTAGGGGCTGCCGGACTCAAGGGGCTATTGCCAACTTCTACCTTACGGGATTAGGATGAGCTTCATTGGTTACCTGTCTACCTGAAATGGTAGCACAAGTTCGAAGAGCCGTGTGATGGGAGACTATCAAGCACGGTTCTGTGAGAGGTTTAGGGGTGAAACTCCCCTTTACCTGCTCGACTTATTTATGATTTTTCTAAGATGATTTCAGCAGCATCATGCAGAGCTTTCTTTATAACTCCTGGGCAATGTTTGTATACACCATCACGAGACAAAGTTCCATAATCTTCTTTTTTTGAGATAGTGTATTTTTTCCCAGTAACATGCTCAATTACATCTCTGCATCGTGTTGTGCCAAATTCGTTTTCAAATTTTAAACAGAAAGCATTAGATGGTTTACGTGATAATTTATTACCAGGATTATCTTCTTCAAATATGAGAGCTATTCCCAATAAGGACCCGGATACTGCACCACATGTTTCTCCTCTGAAAGCGATTCCAGGAAAAGATGCTAAAGCTTTCACAATCTTATCCGCCTTTAAGTTGAATGTTTCATTTAATGCATAAAAACTCGTTTGAGAACAGGTCTCAAAAATAGGCAAGTATTTATCAACCAATTCATCCAATTGTTTAAATACCTCTTCTTTGGATTTCTTTTTATCAGTGCTTAAGGGAATGTTTAATCCAAATGCTGCAGAACCCACTGCGATTGCAGAAGCTGCGCAAATGAATTTCCGTCTTGAAGATTTATTTGCCGTCATACTTTTCTTTATTAGTTAATAAAACACATTTTTAATACTAATTCAAATTATCCTTATTCTGCAACAACTTTCAGGGATAGTCTAAAGTCATTAATGGTTTTTATCAGCATGTTTTCCAAAAGGTAGTAAAATCAAGGCAAAATGCAAAAATATTTTAAGTCACAACCTGTCTGGCTTATTTGTCAAACGAATAGCCACAAATTACCGCCAAACGTGAGTTTGTGCAAAAACTCTTTTCAAAAAATAAATATAATCAATAAACCTGATAATACTAGTTTTAAGGGACTTATATTATTTGTTTCATTAAGCTGCTATTTTTTCTCCGTATGTTAAAAACTTGTAATATCGCTTTAAAATAAGCAGTTTTTGGGGTTTAGAAAAACGTAAAAAGCACTTCTTTAGCGCTTTAATGAGTTCTCTTGCCCCAAGGATCGAGACACACCGGGAAAGGTTGTACCCTATAAACATCAGGCCAACTTCCCCAAGTACCTTTTCTTTGCCCCTGACCAATGCATGAGTGAAGCCACGCTGTCGTTTCAATGTGCCAAACATATGTTCAGTTACCTGTTGTCGTTGGCGGTAGTAATCCGGGTTTTCATTTACCCTTTTGGCATTGGCTTCTATAACATCGGCATACTCGCTCCTGTCAATGGCCCTTCCGTTTCGTTTGCATTGTGTGCACTTTTGCCTGCTTTCACAGCTTTTACATTCCTGTGTAGTATATCTTCGAAAACGATAGCTTCCCTGGTGACCTTTTCTCTTATCACTATGCATGTACCATTTCCCATTAGTATGCAATACACTGCCTTGTGGGCATATATAACAGTCTTGTTCTTTATTGTAAGTAAACATTGAAATTGGGTACAGCCCGATGTCTTTCGTGGCAGGTGCCTTTGGAGAGATATAGGTAGTTATATTATCCTCAAGACATTTTTTTAATTGCTCCCCGGTATGATAACCTTTATCGCCCAAGACATTCATGCATTCTACACCTAATAATTCTTTAGTCTGTTTGGCCATGGGGGCCAGTGCATTAGTGTCGTTTACATTACCGGTATCATACGCTGTTAATAGTTTATGCTTCGAATCGGACGATGTTTATATATTGTAACCTACATTTACTATATTCCTGAGTAAAACTACGGCGCGGGAATCAGGGTCGGTCAAAGAGATCTGTTCTTCACCGCTTACTTTCAAATCCTTTTGTACCTGCTTGTATTTAGCGTGTTTTTCCCTGCGCTCTGCGAGCTTTTTTTTTATCTCCTCCAGATCCTCTTGCTTATCACATGCATCTAACAGGGCTTCATATTCACGTATCTGTGCATCAATATATTCAAGGTGGTGACTAAGCTTTTTCCCGTTAAAATTGTTCTTCAAAGAATTGTTTCCCCGTATCTTGAAAGAGTCAATTGCCACAGTTTCTCCATCAATAAGCTTCCATTCCTTCAGCAAACAGATAAACCTGCGAAATACTTCCCTGAAGGCTTTCGAATGGTTCTTACGGAAATCAGCTATAGTTTTGTACCTGGGTCGTAAGCCTGATAATAGCCACATGGCTTCAATATTGGTTTGAGCCTCTCTCTCCAGTTTCCTTGTAGTACGGATGCCATAGCGATAACCATATAAATAAAGCTTCAATAATACCGAAGGATGATATGGAGGACGGCCTTCCTCCTGGCATTCTACATGAGAGAAACCAAAACTTTTAAGATCAATTGCATCAACAAAGGCATCTACTACACGAACAAAAGAATCTTCAGCTATGGCACTCTCAAGATTGAACATGAACATTTGGTTCCTGTTTTCTCCTTGTTTATGTTGCATGCGATTTGGATTTTATTTAATATAAATATACCAAATCCTCTGATCCTTAACCAATTTATATACTTTGGATTATAAACAATCTAATAGGGTTTTTGCACAGGCTGACGGTTGGCAATATGCGGAGGCCGGGATTTCAAAGCTCCAACGTGTTGTACCGTTACAATTTAGAGTAAATGTACAAAAGTTAAAATTACCCACATCCCCCGGCTTGCGTATATTGCGCTGTTGTGTGGCGTTTTTATTTGGTATCTTTAACAAACTATTAAATATCTTTAAAACTTAAGCATTAATATTTTCTCATAATTTCATTTAAAAAAATATATTATAAAATCTTATGGATTTTCATTATTTTTAGAAATTATAAGAAAAATTTAAGCTCATATTTTTTATAGCTGGATTATAATATATATTATAATCAATTCTGTTTAAAGCCTTACTATCCTTTAAGTATATCGTTTTTAATTC
>CAZBUF010000456.1:0-4584 GCA_964495025.1 uncultured Bacteroidales bacterium
TGACACAATAACATCTGTATACTGGGACTTTGGCAATGGCGTTACAAGCTCTCTGCCTGATCCTGATACGGTGGTCTATTATGTGGGAACATACACGCTGAATTATATCTTAAACGGAGGGGCCGATAATATTTTGTTTGATACAATTAAAGTTTACAATACACCGGAACCTGATTTCGTATATGCGGATACTTCCGAAATATCACCAAACAGCATTGTATTCCGTGATAATACAGTGTTAGATGAACCGGCTTCCACATATACCTTTGAATGGGATTTTGATGATGGTGTCACAGGCACAGGTATGTCGGTTATCCATACATACCCGGCGCCGGCAACCTACAGTGTAAGCCACACAGTAACAAGCAGCCACGGATGCTCAGCTTCACAGGCTAACAATGTAACGGTTGCGCTTCCAGGCTCCCTGGCCGATATAACCGCAAGTGCCGGCGAAGGATGTGACTCGCTAAAAGTCAGCTTCAGCCTGATAAATGTTGATACTGACACAATAACATCTGTATACTGGGACTTTGGCAATGGAACAACAAGCGATCAGATTGACCCGGATACGGTGGTTTTTGAAAACTCCGACAGGGTGTCAAGAAGATTTGAGATCACAGCCATAATTAACGGGGACCTGGCAAACCCGGTTGTCAGGAATGACCTGTTCACCGTCTACCGGAGCGTACGGGCTGATTTCAGATGCGCTGACACACTAACAACAGACCAGTCAATTAACAAGGTATGCTGGAATATCGACCGTATGTATAATACATCCTCATCCTATGAATTCACATGGGATTTTGAAGGAATAGGAGAGATGACTGACAGAAGGCCTTTGCTATCTTTTCCTTCACAGAACGATACTATTGATGCGCAACTAACAATAACAGACCTTACGCATGGATGCGCTGATACCTACAACAGCCGCATCGTTCTGGCAGAATTAATGGTAATACAGAATTTCTTTACCCCTAATGATGATAATATATTTGATGAATTTGTTATTGACGGAGGAAGCATACCTCTGCATATAATGATCTTCAGCCGCTCAGGGGCGAAGGTATATGAAGCCAAAGGGGCGAAGATTATCAGATGGGATGGCACAACCGAATCAGGGCTGAAACTAAAAACAGGTGTATATTTTTATATATTAAAAGCCCTTGAAGGAGATCAGGCAGAAAAATATACCAGGCAAGGATTTGTCCATCTGTTCAGATAAATATCTATAACAGACGATCGCATATTTCTGATAACCATTAGTTATTTTTATTTTATTACATTAGCTTTTAAATAAATGAAGGCATAAGAAATTCTTTATATGGGGAGAAATGTACTAAATAATATCCTTGATTTTTATGTTGAAGGATTCAGGAATATGACGGTTGGCAAGACACTCTGGGTGATCATTCTGATCAAATTGTTCATTTTGTTTGTTATTTTAAGATTACTCTTCTTCCCTGATTTCTTAAAAAAGAATTTTTCTTCTGATGAAGAACGCAGTGATTATGTAATTGAAGAACTAACAAAACCTTAACCCGGCATGGATGGTATTGACTTATCACTTGTAAACTGGTCACGCGGGCAATTTGCCCTCACTGCTATGTATCACTGGCTCTTTGTGCCGCTAACCCTCGGATTATCATTTATCATCGCGTTTATGGAAACCATTTATGTTAAAACAGGCGATGAAGAATGGAAAAGGATCACAAAGTTCTGGATGACACTGTTCGGAATAAATTTTGCTATCGGCGTGGCTACAGGCATTATTCTGGAATTTGAATTTGGAACAAACTGGTCAAATTATTCATGGTTTGTCGGCGACATCTTTGGAGCGCCTCTTGCTATTGAAGGGATGATGGCTTTTTTCCTGGAATCTACCTTTGTTGCTGTTATGTTCTTTGGCTGGAATAAAGTAAGCAAGAGATTTCATTTACTTTCAACATGGCTTGTTGCTGCAGGCGCGAGCTTATCCGGACTGTGGATACTTGTGGCAAATGCATGGATGCAATACCCCGCCGGCATGCAGTTTAATCCTGAAACCGCCCGCAATGAGATGTGCAGCTTCCGGGATGTCATTCTCTCTCCTATTGCTGTTACCAAGTTTATCCATACTATTACTTCAGGCTTTGTGCTGGCTTCAGTTTTTGTAATTGGCATAAGCTCATGGTTTATTCTTAAAAAACGTGAGATGCCGATGGCCAAAAGAAGCATAATCATTGCTGCTGTATTTGGGATAGTATCCTCATTAGTACTAATCGTTTCGGGGGATAACTCAACACGGCAGATCTGCCGGATACAGCCGATGAAACTTGCTGCAGTTGAAGGCTTATATAACGGCAGGGAAAGGGCAGGGCTCGTAGTGATGGGAGTTTTAGGGATGCAGGATGATGACACTGCAAAAGCTGATACTGATAAATTTATTTTTAAGATCGAGATACCCGGCTTGCTGTCATTTATGTCATTCGGCAAGTCAGATGCATTTGTGCCGGGCATAAACGATCTTATTAAAGGAAGTGACAAATATGATATCCTGCCTGCAGATGAAAAAATTGTCCGGGGCAGATATGCCCGTGAAACCCTGGCAAAGATGAAAAAAGCAAAGGATGCGGGTGATCTTCAAAATTATGAAGTACTGAAATCAAGGTTCTATGATAACGATTTCAAAGAGAACTATTTCAGGTATTTTGGCTATGGCTTTTTAAATGACACTGACAGCCTTATTCCAAATGTCCCTCTTACATTTTACAGTTTTCATATAATGGTAATCCTGGGATTTTATTTTGTTGCCTTCTTTATTGTTATGCTTATAAGCGTTCTGAAAGGTAAGGCAGATAGCAGGCGCTGGCTCCTCAGGCTTGCAATAGTTACTGTCCCCCTGGTATATATTGCCTCCCAGGCAGGCTGGGTAGTGTCAGAAATGGGACGCCAGCCATGGGTCATACAGGATCTGCTGCCTACTGTGGCTGCTACCTCACGTATCGACGCCAGCTCCGTACAGGTCACATTCTGGATGTTTGCTGTGCTGTTCACTGCATTATTGGTAGCAGAATTAAAAATTATGTTCAAACAAATCAAAACAGGGCCCGGGGCCTTAGTAAAATAATATGTTCGGCACATTATCACATATGGTACTACAGCAATACTGGTGGCTGATAATCTCTTTGCTGGGAAGCATACTGGTATTCCTTCTGTTTGTGCAGGGGGGACAGACACTAATATATACGCTGGGAAAAAATGAAGATGAAAGGACAATTATAGTAAATACGCTGGGCAGAAAATGGGAGTTTACATTTACAACCCTTGTTACTTTCGGTGGTGCATTTTTTGCTTCGTTTCCGCTATTCTATGCAACAAGCTTCGGCGGAGCTTACTGGGCATGGATGGCAATATTATTTTGTTTCGTTATCCAGGCCATTGCATATGAGTTTCGCTCAAAACCAGATAATCTGTTCGGGCATAAAACATACGAAGTATTCTTATTCATAAACGGAACCGTCGGTACCATATTATTGGGCACTGTTGTAGCAACATTCTTTACAGGATCAATGTTCAGTGTAAACACCGGTAATATTGCCAGCCAGGATAACCTGGCAATCACGCAATGGGAAACAGCCTTTCACGGACTCGAAGCTGTAACGAACCTGCATAATCTTTCACTGGGCATTACTGTTTTCTTCCTTGCCAGAACTCTTGCCATATTGTATTTTATGAAGAATATCAACGATAAAAATATTCTTGACAGAGCCGGAAAGCACATCGTGTATAACTCACTTCCCTTTGTTGTATTTTTCCTGATATTTGTGATCCTTTTAATAATGAAAGAAGGATTTGCATTTGACCCCGGCAGTTACCTCGTAAGAATGGAAAAATTCAAATATCTGCACAACCTCATAGAAATGCCACTGGCCGGAGTATTCTTCATTTCAGGTACTGTTCTTGTTTTATACGGAATTATCAGATCAATAATGAGCAATTACAGCAAGGGGATATGGTTTACCGGTCCTGGTACTATTCTGACAGTGTTTTCATTATTTATTATTGCCGGATTCAATAATACTGCCTATTATCCGTCAACATTCGATCTTCAGAGCTCATTAACCATATATAACAGCAGTTCAAGCAAGTACACCTTAACAGTGATGAGTTACGTTTCACTGATGGTGCCTTTCATCTTTGCCTATATTTTTCATGCATGGAGAGCAATAAACAGGAAGAAAATAGATGTTGAAGAAATAAAAAAGGAATCACATGTTTATTGAAATAGGGTCAGCCAATGAGAATACAACAATAAAGAAACAAAATAATGAAAGCCGGTATTTATACATGTCATATTTTAATGAAAAATACATGATTTATTTCTGGTCAGCAAATCTCCACCAGGCTAATGTTATTATTATTCCCAGGAAGCTGGTTAAAGATAATATTATATAACTTACAATTCCAACATGCGGGCCCAGAGGCCCTGCGGCTCCGCAATAAAGCGCCGGGATTGCCCATGGGACATATGGGCCGATACCTGGAACAACAACCATAATAAACTGAGTCATTATTATTATAAAAATTATAAAACCCATCGGGAGT
>CAZBUF010000457.1:0-3979 GCA_964495025.1 uncultured Bacteroidales bacterium
TTAATCATCATATTTCAATTCCACTATGGTGCGATTAAAAGAAGGCATTGCCGTAGTTATAGCAATAAGGGAATTATATTTCAATTCCACTATGGTGCGATTAAAAGCCATTAATTCAAAAACAAATTTAGCTTGAAAAACAACAAAATAAAATAAATTATTAATAATTTTTCATATTTAAAAGTCGTCAATATGTAATAATAAAAATTTGCCTGTAATTCGACAACTTTGAATTTATCTTTTATTCATCAATATTTCAATGCACTTTTTAAATTTTTATTTTTTTTAAAATGATAATTTTTATTAATTTTTTTGCCTTCGACAATAACTCATAAAAACCTCTCAAGCGGATTTCTTTCTTTACCGATAATTTCCTTGTCGAGCCACCTCTCCTGTCTGCTTTTAAAAATTATCAGGCTGTCAACTTCCTTATCCATGATTTTAGAAGCTTTGGTTATTAATTCCTTAAGTTTCACATTAGTAATTTCTCCTTCAAAAACCGAATTCTGTATCCAGTTTAAGTATTTTCTGCATAATTTGAGTATTTTACCCACTCTTTTTTCGTTAATATCATATACCAGAATTACATACATAATACTTGAAGTTATTACAGGAATTCATTTATTAAAATACCGGATTATTAAACTTTCCTGACGTGTACTAATGCAAAATGACTCTTTGGCAGTCAACACATAATCCCTCTGTCGTCTTTGATCCTTAAATTCAAATACTCCTTCCATTCATTAAGTACTTTGTATTTTTTGCTCCGCGTAAGCTTATCTTTATGTCCAATTGTTTCTTTACATTTTATCAGGATATCTTTGGTCATACCTGCTATACCCTTATCATGCTGTTTTCTTTATGCCAGCCATCCTTTATAAAGATGTATGCTGTTTTCATGGGTTTGGAGGTTCCCCTTCCTTATTTATTTTATTTATAACCTTACTCACAATTTCCCGTGCTGTTTCAATATCAACTCCGGCTTTCTTTGCAAGGGCCTCAATGTCCGGTCTCCTGCCAGTATTGATATCCGGTAAAACTATCTCCAGCAGTTTGTTGATTTTGTCTATATTTTCCTGCTTTTTCCCTGATGGTTCTGGTGTAAATAAAGATTCGTACTCATTCAGACGAATTTTTTTCTTCAAAATCTTTTCAGCGGTAGTGAGCATTGAGATGTTAACACGAATATCCGGTTCATCTGAAAGATTATACCCGCAATTATTCATCCTGTTGACAAGTACGTTAAATCCACGATCGGTCATAGAATATAATAACAATTCTTTTGTCTTTTCATCATAGTAAGCCGTGGAAAAATGCGGATGGGCGCCCCATTTTTTCAGAGTAATCCGGAAAACTCCAGTGGTATATTCAACTTTAAAATGTTTATCAAGACCTTGCGTATTAAATGAAGCGACATCATACCCTGCCATCACATGAACAATTTGATCTTCTTTGTGATAAACCAGCGGATATGTGGCACCGCACAAAAGTAACATATATGGAACCGGATTATCTTCAACGTTCCTCATGATATCCTCTCCACTTTCCATCCATTTTTGAGGATGCAATTCAGTAGCGAAAAAGAAAATATCATCTGGCTGAAAACTCTGATATGCCCCTATTGGACCAAAACTTTGCCAGCATGCTCCATTGTAACTGATAAGGTTAAATAATAATACTACTTGTTGCTCTATTAAAATTCTTGTAACACCAGGTGAATACAAAAGAAATATATCCCCGGCAAATACATCCTCCATTGTATAAAAATCTTCATCCGGATGCCCGGTGATTACACTGAAGCTAAACCTCCACGGGTGCTTTGCATGTTGCTCAAGAAAGTGTCGTTCGGGGTCATTCAGTTGTTTCAGGGCACTGTGATTCAGGTATTTTATAATAAGTCCTTCTTTTTTAAAAATCCTGTGGGCGATGTATTGCATCTTAAGCATGTTAACCCAGCCATCCTGAAACTCCCGTGTAATATGCACGTACCTGGCCAACCGTTCATTCATCTCCTTGTCCAGTTTTTCATTGCGGGCGGCATAGTATACTAAAAATTCATCAACAAGAGAACGGGACATTTCACTGTTCTTCCGGCAAATAGCTTTAAGATTTTTAAAATCAGTCATCACACCTAAAATATCATTTTTTTAAACAAATAACCATATAACTTCTTTTTTTCTTTTACCCGCCTTCTTTCTTTCATCCTCCCTCCTCCATTCTTAATTCATAATTTCACCACCACATTTTAAAAGGTTTGTACTCTTCCATATCCAGAAGATGTTTGGATATTTTATAACATTCCAGTTTTATCAGATGTTTGTAACTGACGCTACGTTTTAAAGTTCGGTGTTGTATAGTCTCATTCAGACGCTCTTCAAATGCCTGTACATATATTTTTTTCCCGTTGTTATTTAACAGACATTTATTAAGCTGCTTATCAAAATGTTTTTCCTGTACTTCCCTTTTGTTTAATACTTTGAATATCACCCTGTCTACCAACAATGGCTTAAATATCTCTGCAATATCGAGTGCCAGAGAGTATCTTCTATCCCCTGGTGTATGCAGGTAACTTATTGTTGGATTCAGTTGTGTCTGGTGAATTGATCTTAAACACTGACTGTAACACATCATATTACCAAACGAAATCAAAGCATTGACCTCATTTTGTGGAGGTTGTTTCGTACGGTCACCCATTTCAAATTCATTAATAATAAGATTGAAAGCTTCATAATATTGCTGGCGGATATTTCCTTCCAGTCCCATCAGCTCATCAGTATCTTTCATTGTGTTGATATTTGCCCTGTATCCTTCAATGATTTCAATTAATGGTTCAAGGTCTTTACCACGGCTGTTATAATACTTCATGTTCTTTACCATATTAAAAGAAGCACCTTCAATAAATTTTCTTGCCAGGATAATTCTTTTCTTCTTATTTGTATGATGAATGGTTTGTGCAAGTATCATACGTCCTGACAACAGATAATCTTTAGGCATAAACGATCCTGTGTAGTTCTCGTAATAATCGAAAAAATGCACGGGTATATCACTCTTCCCAAGAAAGTTGTATAAGGCGCTATTGGCATCCAGCGAACCAAAAATATATAGTTCTTCTACTCCTTCTACAGGAAGATATTTGGATTGTTGTTCATTCCCCGTTTCGTCAATAGTAGTAAACTTCAACGTATTATCCTTTCGTGAAAGGCGTCCGGGATTAAACAGATAATAGGTTTTTTTCATTGTTTATTTGTTTATCCTGAAATAGTAGCATCAGAAATAACTTACATTTTGTAACTCACAAATTGTAAGCAAGAGTTTATCCTTCGCCACTCCAGCAGAAATCAAAATAGCTGCAATTCCTGCATTTTCTCTGTTCCGGTCTGTCAGGACATATCTCAGACCCAATTATTTGTTCAATTTTTTTTTCAAATTCTTTTATTTCCAGTCTGTCACTGTCACTCAATACTATTTCCCGGGTTTGGTGCAATTTAGGATATTCAAGTATCCCTGTAATGCCTTCCACACCATTACGTTCCAGTATATAGATATAATATTTCAACTGCCATTCGTGGGCTTCCTCACGGCTGTTGCTTTTCTTTACTTCGTGGATTACTTTGTTTTTCGCATCGTAATAATCTATTTTTATACCGTCGATCTCTATTTCAGAATACCGTCCGGAACGTTGACCATAGCTGGTTTCATGAATGAGCTTGCCCTCATATACAAGGTCACTGGTATGTTCCATACTAAGACCATTGGCAAAAAGCCATAGTTTACGGCAGCAAACCATATAGTAATTGAAATGGGTACCGGTAATATTCATTTTATGAAATATAAATTACAATTGCCTGATGAGTCTTTTTTGTTACTATATATATAAAGCCCGTTAATTTTGGCAATTATATTTTATTGTTACAAGTTATTTGTCCATTTCTGTCCCTTGCAAAATTGTTTTAATTCAGAGATAACAGTTTCCACACTG
>CAZBUF010000458.1:0-5817 GCA_964495025.1 uncultured Bacteroidales bacterium
TGATAGCAGAAATTACAGGCGGTTATGGCTTGTTTATCCCTTTAATAATAACATCTACGATCGCATATATTACTGTAAAATATTTCGAACCCCACTCAATATATACACACAGGCTGGCTAAACGCGGTGAATTAATAACTCACCATAAGGACAAGGCTATACTTACATTACTGAAAATGGGGAAGATAATTGAGAAAGATTTTGACTCGTTATCTCCCGATAGCACACTGGCAGAAATAGTAAAACTTATTGCCAGGTCAAGGAGAAATATATTCCCGGTTTTGAATAAAGATAATATGCTTGTAGGAATTGTATTGCTTAATAATATCCGGCATATTATTTTTGATCCTGAGATGTATACAACAACTTTTGTGAGGGATGTGATGATATTGCCTCCTACCTATGTCTCGCCGGATGAACCCATGGAAGATGTGATGAAGAAATTTGAGGAGAACGATGTATGGAACCTGCCGGTGATTGACAATGGCAAGTATATTGGCTTTATCTCCAAATCCAAATTATTTTCAGTTTACAGAAAATGGCTGGTTGATATTTCTGAGGAATAGAAGGATACTAGTTAATGAATACCAATTTTATAATATAGCTGATCATGATAAGTGCGAAGTCAGCTATCAATAACATCCTGATAACCTTCCATCCCTTCTCCCGTTTTATCATTAACTGAAGTATCGCGGAAATCACAATAATTATTGAGGGAATTAATGCAGGGTATAACTTAAAACTTTCTACAAGATTTCCTTTGAGCAGTTCAATTAAAGCCCTTTGTGATCCGCACATCGGACATTCAATACCTGACAGTTGTTTGTAGGCGCAGGGGAATAAATGATTTTCCAGCCAGCCGGTAATATTCAACTGTAACAAAAGAGAATGAATATACTTAAACCTTTCAGAAGTTGAAGTCTTTCAGGAATGTCATTGCGGTGCCGCCAATGATCAATACCACTATAATCCATAATAACACCAGGCCTCCCAGCACAATCCCTATAATTGAAAGGATCCTTCCTGCATTTAAACTTCCGAAACCGGTATAGATCTCTGGTTTCTGATCGTACATTTTTTTGTCTTTGGTGGATATCACCAGTCCGATAATACCAAGAATTAATCCGATAAATCCACATCCCGTTACTACGGAGAGTATTCCCAGTACCAAAGCTGCTGATGCATTTGGAAGCTGTTGCCTGGTTTCCTGTTGTGTTTTTGGTTCTGCCATAGCTAAATCATTTTTTTAAGTTAATATAACCCTTGAAGTAAATATACAATAATAATTTATTATCCGGATAAATAAATGAAAAAGCACTGCTGAATAAACGGCAGTGCTTAAAAAATAAGTCTTTTGAGTATTTAGGACATGGCTTTATAGTTCAGACCATACAATACAATGAATATAACCGGTATGATCAAACCAGCAATTTTAAACATCGAGCCCAATAAAACTATAGGAAGAATGATTCCCAGTATCTTAACAAGAATGTAAAGATAATAGCCCATTTTCTTGAGTTTCCACATCATAATGGCTGATAATAGCAACACTATCGCAAGTAATAGTAGAACAATAGAAACAATAATGGATGATCCGCCACCGCCGCTGCTGAATCCCGGTATGTTACCAAGGAAACCCAGAACACTTCCCAGTCCGATAATCGCAAACAGCCAGATCAGGATACTTAAACCACTTCCGATAAAAGTAAGTATGCAAAGAACAGTCAATAAGCCAGGTCTTTTTTTTGCTTCAGATTTTTCTTCTGCCATAATTTCTAAGTTTTAGTTAGTAGTTTTGATTAAATTATTAAGACAATTGTATTATTGATCAATAGTAAAATATATAATTGACTTCTAATTCATATGTTTTAAATTCACTGCATATAAAATAATAAAAAGTAAAACAAATAAACCATTAACAACAAGGGCTATATATGTTAAGAAATTAAATCCCAGGAATATAAAAGGTATCAGCACAATGAAGATCTTTGCTCCGGTATATAGATAAAAACCTGATTTTTTCAGCTGCCACATATAAATTACTCCCAGCAGAGCAATCAAATATAAAACAACTGACAGGATTGCCATTGTAGTGGCATATTCCATTGCTTTGTGTACAGCTGATAATGAATTTACAATAAGATCTCTTAATCTTTCAGGTATATCTTCCAGGTCAACGTCTTCCTGCATGGCTTTTTTCACAAGGGGTGCAAAGAGTGTTGTCAACCTGCCAAAAAGAGCGCCAGCCAATCCGTTAAGGATGCTCATTCCTAATCCCACATAACTTAAGATACATACAACTGTAAGAAAAACGGGGCGGTTTACGAAAGGATCTTTTGATTCCATAGCTTTAATATCATAAGAAGACCGATATAAAAATATAAACTTTTTGCTGAAATAAAAATTTTGCCGTCAAAATTTGTTTTTATTTCTTAATACAACAG
Organism: uncultured Bacteroidales bacterium; assembly: GCA_964495025.1. Taxonomy (GTDB): domain Bacteria; phylum Bacteroidota; class Bacteroidia; order Bacteroidales; family UBA10428. Next base: position 2,445 of record CAZBUF010000458.1, read on the forward strand.
AATTTTTATAACATTGCCAGAATATTTTTATACCAGGTATTAATTTAAATTATTAATAAAATGAAAAGTGACAGTAAGATATTTGATTTAATTGAAAAAGAACATAACAGGCAGCTTAATGGTATTGAACTGATAGCATCGGAGAATTTTGTAAGCGATCAGGTGATGAAAGCCATGGGTTCGTGGTTAACAAACAAGTATGCCGAGGGATTACCTGGTAAAAGATATTACGGAGGGTGCCAGCATGTTGATGAAGTGGAACAGCTGGCTATTGACCGTGCCAAAGAGTTATTTGATGCGGAATGGGCAAATGTCCAGCCCCACTCGGGGGCACAGGCAAATGCTGCTGTTATGCTGGCAGTATTGAATGTCGGGGATGCATTTCTCGGCCTTGATCTTTCTCACGGGGGCCACCTTACACATGGCTCAGCAGTGAATTATTCGGGTATTTTATATAAACCCTTTGCCTATGCCGTAAAAGAGGAAACAGGGATGGTAGATTATGATATGATGGAAGAAGTGGCATTAAGAGAGAAACCAAGGCTAATTATTGCCGGTGCTTCGGCTTATTCCCGCGACTGGGACTATAAGAGGATGCGTGAGATTGCAGATGAGGTTGGCGCGATTTTAATGGCTGATATTGCCCATCCTGCAGGATTAATAGCCAAAAAATTGCTGAACCCGCCTTTTCCTCACTGCCACATCGTTACTACTACCACTCATAAAACATTGCGCGGCCCAAGGGGAGGGTTGATACTTGTTGGCAAGGATTTTGAGAATCCATGGGGCATAACCACTCCGAAAGGCAATATTAAAACAATGACACAGATGCTGGATTCTGCGGTATTTCCCGGAATACAGGGAGGCCCGCTGGAACATGTTATCGCATCGAAGGCAGTGGCATTCGGTGAGGCTCTTGATGACAGCTTTAAAGGCTATGCCTTGCAGGTGATGAAAAATGCAAAAGTGATGGCAAAGAGGTTTATTGAAAAAGGTTACAAGCTTATTTCAAACGGGACGGACAACCATCTTATGCTGATCGACCTCAGAACAAAGGTGCCGGAGGTGTCAGGCAAGCAGGCTGAAAATACCCTGGTTAAGGCTGATATAACGATAAATAAGAACATGGTTCCCTTTGACAGCCGGTCGCCCTTCCAGGCATCGGGCATCAGGGTGGGAACGCCTGCCATTACTACACGCGGCATAAAGGAAGATGTTGTTGAGTTGATAGTTGACCTGGTTGACGAGGTAATAATGAATATTGAGGATGAGAAAGTTATTGCGAAGGTCAGGCATAAAGTAAATGATCTGATGAAAGACTATCCGCTGTTTGCGTATTAATAAATAGGGACAGCTCCCCTGATTGATTGACGGTTTTTAATTTACGAATTACGATATATCAATGCCTGAATAAGGTTTACCGTTTTATTTGTTGTAAATTTAACGAGCTGGAATTATAAAAGCATATGTAAATAATATCACGTGCCGGCTGAATCGCACTATTTATTTTCTGTAAACCACTTTTCTTATTTGTCTGATTCCTGTTTTGTCAATAACTGAAATATAATACACTCCCTCATTTAATCCTGACAAATCAAGAATATTTTCATTTGTAGTTAGTATTTTTCTGCCTGTTATGTCATACAATTCAATATACATAAAATTTTGTTTCTGTATGTATAATGTTCCATTTGTCGGGATTGGATATATGTTTAAAGCATTAGTAAAAACAGCAGTTTCAATATTATCACAGATTATAAGAGTTAAATTTGTAATTATAATACTATCGCAGGCAAAATAGGTTTGTAAAGTGTCATAATATGTTCCTTCATCAAACTGCAGCATGCCACCTGCCAGATAACTTTCTCCTGAACATATTGAAGTATCTACAACTGTGTATTTTGGACATTGAGTTATTTTAAACACCCAAAAATCAGACATGCCATAGTTTTCAATAACATCACCATCGGTTGAGCTGGAATATCCGGCAACAATATATTCATCATTATCAATTTCATGAATAGAATAAGGCCAGTCCAGTCCGGAACCTCCAATACATTTTGTCCATAGTGTATCACCAGTGGCATTTAATTTGATAAACCATGCATCTTTTTGTCCGTGCCATCCATTTACATCACCATCATCAGCCGAAACTTCACCTGTAACAATATAGCCACTGTCTGCAGTTTGTATAACCGAATTTGCCTCATCCCAATTGCTGCTTCCCAGACAGCGTGTCCACAGGGTATCACCTGTTTCATTTAACCTTACTATCCAAAAATCTCTTGAGCCATTGTGTCCATGTATATCTCCATCATCTGACTCGGTATATCCTGCGAAAATATATCCATTATCAAAAGTTTCCTGAATTGAAAAGGGGGCATCCCAATCACTTCCTCCTAAACTTTTTGTCCATATCGTATCACCTGATGCATCCAGCTTTACAATCCAGCAATCGGGCGGGCCATCAATACCATGCACATCTCCGTCATTTGAATATGAATAACCCGCGATAATGCATCCATTATCGCTTGTACTATTAAGTCCATATGCAACATCAAACTCGCTGCCGCCAAGTGATCTGGTCCATACCGTATCGCCTGATTCATTTAATTTCACTACCCAGCAATCATAATTGCCATGGTTTCCATGCACATCTCCATCATTTGAATTAGACCGCCCGGCAATGATATATCCATTGTCAGCGGCTATTGTCATAAAACCGAATTCGTTGTTGCTGCCGCCAAGACATTTTGTCCACAAGGTATCACCTGCCGGATCCATTTTAATAACCCATAGATCATATTCACCATGAATCCCGTTAACATCTCCATCAATTGAATCAGAAGCACCTAAAAAAATATAATTACCATCGTAAGTTTGCCAGGCAGTTGATGCATTTTCATCACCGCCACCTCCAAAACATTTCGTCCATAGGGTGTCACCAGCCTCATTTAGTCTAACAATCCAAATATCATCTTTGCCATGGTTTCCATGCACAAAACCGTCATTTGATTCGGTTTTCCCAAACATTATATATCCATTATCTTCAGCCGGCAGTATATCATATCCATGATCATTAGCTGATCCACCGAGAGATTTTTGCCATTCAATTACACGAGTTTGAGCAAAAACTGAAGGATTAACAAGCATCATTAGAGTAATTGAAATAATAGCGGATAATATTGATTTCATTTTTTAAAATTTTGATTACAAAAATTGCAATTAACATGAAGCAAGTTACGCTATTCTTATTAAACCACAAAAAAGGAGGCTGTCCCCTCTTGAAGGAGGCTGTCCCCTCTTGAAGGAGGCTGTCCCCTCTTGAAGGAGGCTGTCCCCTCTTGAGCTGTCCCATTTTATATCCTAATAA
>CAZBUF010000459.1:0-5422 GCA_964495025.1 uncultured Bacteroidales bacterium
GCCCTTGTTGGCGGAGGTGTATTTCCACAGCCCGGGGAGATATCACTGGCCCATAACGGGGTGCTGTTCCTTGATGAATTGCCGGAGTTCAAACGGTCGGTCCTTGAAGTGATGAGGCAGCCCCTTGAAGACAGGAAAATAACGATATCACGCTCAAAATTTTCTATTGAATATCCTGCCAGTTTTATGCTCGTTGCTTCGATGAACCCCTGTCCGTGCGGGTATTATAATCATCCTGAGAAGGAATGTGGCTGCACATCATATGTTGTTCATAAATATCTGAACAGGATATCAGGGCCCTTACTTGACAGGATTGATATACATATTGAGGTTGTGCCTGTACCTTTTGAAAAATTATCGGAAAAACGAAATGCCGAAAACAGTGAGACAATAAGACGCAGGGTAATCAGTGCAAGGAATATTCAACAGTTGAGATATAAGGAGCATGACAATATTTACAGCAATGCACAGATGAACACTTCACTGATAAGAGAATTCTGTGTCCTTAATTCAGAATGTAATGCACTTTTAAAAAATGCAATGGAGAAACTGGGACTTTCGGCAAGGGCATATAACAGGATACTGAAAGTGTCGCGTACTATTGCCGATCTTGATTCCAGCGAACATATACAACCTGCACATCTGGCAGAGGCAATTCAATACCGCAGCCTCGACAGGGAAGGATGGGGAGGGTAATTGCCGGATTATCAATTTATTCGTGTGAATATTTGATCCTGACATCATTGTTTTCTGCAATGAATGTTATATGGTAGTGGTGGTCAGTTCTGTAATAAGGATAAGGGCGCTGCCCTATTCTGTCCAGAACCTGCTGGTGGGGAAAATCAAACCGGTTGGGATAATTGGGATGGCAGCTTATACCAAGATGGGCCTTAACAGGAAAATTATCCAGGCGATCGACCAAAGGGCTCACGCCGTGATATAATGTGCCATTTTGAGAACCATGATGGGGGACTTTAACAACCCTGGTATTTTGGGGGATCTGACCGGCAATCTGATCCCACACTTTTCCTTCAGCATCACCGGTAAGTAAGAATGATACCCGGTCAAGTGTAAGTAATAATACAACGGAGTTATTATTCGGATTTGGTTCAATTACGCCGGGAGGAGGCCAGAGCACATCTATTTGCACATCACCTATATCACCTAATTCATCCTCGCTATCAACTGCCTGCTCATTTATTTGAACATTATGATGATTTGCATAATCCATAAGATGTGTAATGATCACACTTTCATCTCTTACTACTTTTGGATGCCAGAAGTTTCCCGTACCATAATCTTTCATAATACGTTTCAAACCTGTTCCATGATCAGAGTGGTCATGAGAGATCATTACAAAATCAAAAAATGGCTTTTCAACCTGGAACTCATTCTCACGACTTCCAAAATGCTTACGAAGAAAGTTCCTTGTCGGCCAATACTCCTTTTCAGCATTATCATTGGAATCGACCAGTGCAAAACGTGGTCTTGCCGACCCGTCTGAAGCTTCTATCAGGATTGAATCACCCCAACCCACATCAATCAATGTTACACTCAGATAACTCATTTTCCGCGTTTCTTTTTTGGTAACCGGTAAACTTCATAATCTTTATGATGATATCTTTTCTTTGACAACTCAATACTTTCATCCCGCCATGTCCTAAATGCATTTGTTTCTTCACCGGAAGGCCTGATATCATTTATATGTTTACTGCAATTCTCAATCCATTCTTTTTCCTGAATAAAACCAGCCACATAGCCATAGCATATGCTAAAGAGCTCCTTTGATATTCTGTACACATCACCCTGCCTTATTTCCTCATTTTTTTTCTCCTTAAGGAACAAAAAATTGGGGATCCAGATATTTCCGATTTCGAGAAATAGACTATCCCTATCTTCAATATACTTAAGTGTTTTTACAATTATATCAGATGAAATAAATAGATTCTGACCGGTATCATCATCAAAAGGACTTGTAAGAATAGCCCATGTTCCCATCACTTCAAAATTATTTGGGACAGAAGATTGGCTGACCTTAAAAAGCCTGTCATCAAATTCAACCCGGTAATATATGCATCGTGTATTTTTAAAATCTCCCACATCCTTGACACTGTCAATGAATACGGGTACATCCGGATTAGTTTTATTTTTCAATTTCCGTGTTTTTCAATTAACAAGCATACTACCTATGCTTAAGTATCCTGATATTTTCAGAAATAAAATTACAACAAAAAATTTATTTATACAATAATGTTACATTTAATTAAAACTATGTTTCAGATATTTTACCGTAACTATTTTTTTTTATATTTGCAGCTTGCTTTTTATTCCGGATGCTTTGTATAGCTCAAAAATCTTAAATAGTAAAAATGTTTTGGTACTGTTTTATAATGATAATTATTGACCGTAAGAGGAATAATTACTAACTTGTTATTAATTAAATAAAACTCTGAAAAAATGATTAAAATATTCTGGTTTATACCTGCCTCAGCGATTTTAGCGCTGGCTTTTGCATATATCTTCTTTAAGGGGATGATGAAAAACTCCGAAGGTACTGATACGATGAAAAAAATTGCCAAATATGTCAGGGAGGGTGCAATGGCGTATCTTTCGCGTCAGTATAAAGTTGTTGGTTTGATCTTTCTGTGCTTGCTGGTGATACTTACAGTTCTTGCATACATTGGAGTGCAGAATCCTTTTGTGCCGGTGGCATTTCTCACGGGAGGAACATTTTCCGGCCTTTGCGGATACCTGGGCATGAAGACCGCCACTTTTGCATCTGCAAGAACCGCACAGGGTGCAACAAAATCGTTGAACAGCGGATTAAAAATAGCTTTTCGCAGCGGGGCGGTTATGGGCCTTGTTGTTGTGGGTTTCGGACTTCTGGATATAGCAGCCTGGTTTTTTATCCTGAATAAGCTCGTTTATACACCTGAAAATATGCAGAACGGGTTGCATTTTCTGGGGCTCACCCTTGTGCATGCCGATCCTGCATATGTCATTGACGGAGTATTGACAACCCTGGGAGAAAAGACAAAGCTTTTTGAGATCACAGCCACAATGATAACTTTTGGCATGGGTGCATCTACGCAGGCATTGTTTGCACGTGTTGGAGGAGGTATTTATACGAAAGCTGCGGATGTTGGCGCTGACCTTGTAGGTAAGGTTGAAGCGGGAATTCCTGAGGATGATCCGCGCAATCCGGCTACGATAGCTGATAATGTCGGAGATAATGTAGGTGATGTTGCAGGCATGGGAGCTGACCTTTATGAATCATACTGCGGTTCCATACTGGCTACCGCGGCATTGGGTGCCGCACTGCCTGTTGTTGCTATGCAAAATACGGGTCTTACACTGGAAAAAGCAGTTATAGCGCCGATGATTGTTGCTGCTATTGGTATTATTCTATCCATACTTGGCATTTTTATGGTGCGCACAAAAGAATCAGCTACTCAGAAGAACCTGTTAAATGCCCTTTTATTCGGTACCGGCGGCAGTTCATTTTTAATACTCGTTGCGGTGGCAGTTTTAGCTGCTACGGGATGGATAACCTGGGGTATATTCGGCTCGGTTGTGGCAGGACTGCTGGCAGGAGTGATCATCGGGCAAGGCACCGAATATTTTACTTCAGATGAATATAAGCCGACAAGAGGAATAGCCAGGCAGGCTCAGCAGGGGCCGGCAACAACAATTATTGACGGTATTGCAGTAGGGATGTATTCAACATGGATACCTGTTGTGGTGATAGTACTTGGTATTATAGGAGCTTATGGTTTCGCCGGCGGATTTGATAATTTTGCATTGGGAGTATATGGTATTGGCTTTGCAGCTGTTGGCATGCTCTCAACTTTAGGAATAACTCTTGCTACAGATGCCTTTGGGCCTATTGCTGACAATGCAGGCGGAAATGCTGAGATGTCGAAATTGCCGGCTGAAGTAAGGGAAAGGACCGATGCTCTTGATATGCTCGGCAACACAACAGCAGCAACAGGCAAGGGATTTGCAATTGGCTCGGCAGCTTTAACTGCAATGGCGCTTCTTGCAGCATATATTGAAGAAATAAGGTTATGGCTGGGTAAAATGGCAGGTGGCGGATTCAGGGAGGTAGGAGATGTGCTGTTTTATAATGAAAATATTCCCCTGCTGCATGAGGGGCAGAAAGCTGTAAATATCGCAGGTGCGACAATAAAGGATTTTGTTGAAGCGTATAACCTGTCGATTTTTAACCCGTTATTGCTGGGTGGATTATTCATTGGTGCAATGATGGCATTTGTTTTCTGTGCCATGACCATGAAAGCCGTGGGAAGAGCTGCAGGGGCAATGGTTGACGAGGTGCGCAGGCAGTTCCGTGATATACCCGGAATAATGGAAGGCAAAGCAACACCCGAGTACGCAAAATGTGTAGAAATATCGACCAGGGGTGCCCAGAGGGAAATGATCATACCATCACTGCTGGCAATAATAGTGCCTGTAGCTGTGGGTATATTACTGGGAGTTGCAGGTGTTGTAGGATTGCTTGCAGGTGGACTGACCGCAGGGTTCACACTGGCATGCATGCTTAACAATGCAGGAGGCGCATGGGATAATGCAAAGAAATTTATTGAAAAAGGAAATTACGGAGGCAAGGGTAGTGATGCACACAAGGCCGGGGTTGTTGGCGATACTGTTGGTGATCCCTTCAAAGATACTTCCGGGCCATCACTGAACATACTTATTAAACTCATGACCATGGTGTCGGTTGTTATGGCCGGACTTACAGTGGCCCTTGGGTTTTTTGCCGGATAATATGATTTTAAACCTGCACTGCCAGGTGCAGGTTTTTTTATGCGCTTAATTAGCGCAGGCTCCGACTTTTTTTCCCCGGTGAATTTGTTTAATAACCTCTTCAGGTAAGATTATTATTTTTCTATGTAAGATTTTTTTCGCTTTGTAAGATTCGTATCCTTATTTGTCTTATTTCTTTTTTTATTTGAAAATAGTTAATTATAATTTTCATTTTTTATTATTGACCCTAAAGACGAAAACAAGATCTATATGGATAAATTTATTCTTAATGTCATACATCGTCCTGAACTTGTTCCTGAATATATTGATACAAGCTCCCGGGAAGGAGAGGCGGAACAGGTGAGCAAGACCGGGGTTGTCAGGGAATCCATAGATATTTTTCGTTTGCAGCAGGATATTGCTCATCAAAACGGGCTCAGAACGACTATTCAAATGACATATTCAAGCCTCTATAACGAGGAGTGTATTGAACTTGTGAAGAAACATCATGATGAATATAATGATGAGATCGGGCATACGTTTCTTGGTTTGAACTGTAAGGAATTCCGTGAAAAGTACAGGTCAAAAGAGCTGGCAATGTGGCTTTTCCCGATGGACATGAAAAAACAAATTGTTGATGATTCTTTTGAGCGATTTA
>CAZBUF010000460.1:0-1952 GCA_964495025.1 uncultured Bacteroidales bacterium
AATCCTGGCGGTGGAGGAATTGCTTTAATATCCACAACACGGCTGGTATATTCTGATGAGAATTTTAAGTTGAACCAGAATTTATACAAAAATGTGTTCGAAAGAGACAGCAATAATCAGAAGTATGCACTGGGTGATATATTAAGGATGACTAAAAATTCCCCAAGCCTCACAAGCAACAACAAACTTAATTTTGTATTACTTGGAGATCCTGCATTAAAACTTGCATACCCTGAATACAACATCATAACTGATTCCATAAATAACAGGGCAATTTCAGAAGAGCCTGACACTCTTAAGGCATTCTCAAAAGTTACTGTTTCAGGACATATACGTGATCATGACAGTAATAAAATGGAAGATTTCAATGGTATAATATATCCTTCTGTCTTTGACAAGCCTCAGAATATTACTACATTCGGAAACGACGGGATCAGCACTTTTCAGTTTAAGATACAGGATAATATCATTTATAAAGGCAAAGCAACCGTTGAAGATGGAGAATTCAGCTTTTCTTTTATCGTCCCCAAGGATATTTCTTATAGCATTGGCTGTGGAAAAATCAGTTATTATGCAGAGGATTCATTAAGCGATGCCAGCGGTTATTATAATGAAATATTAATTGGCGGGACTTCTGATGAGACATCTTATGATAATTATGGCCCTGAAATTGAGTTGTACCTTAATAATGAAAATTTTGTAAACGGAGGGATAACGGACAAAGAACCGATATTATACGCTAAGATAAAGGACCAGAATGGTATAAATACATCAGGTAACGGAATAGGTCATGATATTATCGGGATGCTGGACGAAAACATAAATCAGTTGATTATCCTTAATAATCATTATGAAGCAGATATTGACAACTACAACAGTGGTACGGTAAAATATCAGCTTAAAGACCTGAGCCCGGGTATTCATTTGCTGGAGGTTAAAGTATGGGATATTTTTAATAATTCTTCAGAGAGGACAATTGGGTTTAATGTGATTGATTCCGAAGGAATGGTCCTTGAAAATGTTTATAACTTTCCTAATCCCTTTACGGATCATACTGTTTTTCAATTTGAGCATAATAAATCCAGCCACAACCTGAAAATAAATATTAATATATTCGATTTATCAGGCAGGCTTGTATATTCAATGACAAATGAAGAATTATCTACCGGTTACCGGTCAAATCCGATAACCTGGGACGGAAAAAGCATATATGGAAGTAAGTTACAAAAAGGAATATATATTTACAGGATAAGAGTAGAAACGTTTGAGGGGCAAGTGGCTGAAAAGTCTGAGAAATTGGTAATTATGAATTAATTAATACACTGATTTCTCAATACGGATATTTATTATATATTTGCTCCTCTGAAATTAAAGCTAAAAAAAATGTTAAAGAGGTTTGTAATTTTAGGATTAATATTTGGATTGTTTTTCAAAGTTGTAATTTCTCAGGATAATACAGATCTGAATCCGATACCATCAACAGTGCCGTTTCTTGTAATTGCACCGGATTCACGTGCGGGAGCTATGGGTGATGCCGGAGTGGCGACCACTCCTGATGCCAGTTCACAACACTGGAATGCTTCAAAATATGCGTTCGTTGATGGAGAGGCTGGTTTAGCCATATCTTTTACACCCTGGCTGAGAAACCTGGTTAGCGACATTAACCTGGGTTACATATCAGGTTATTTAAGGATAGATGACAGACAGGTAGTGAGCGGTTCATTTTTATACTTTTCATTAGGGGAAATTCTTTTCCGTGATATGTATGGTGAGCAGCTGGGGAATTTTACACCAAATGAATTAGCAATTGACCTGACATATGCGAGGAAATTCTCTGATAATTTCTCCAGTGCATTAACCATGCAGTTTCTTAGATCCGATCTTACAGGTGGAGGCACTCAGGGAGGAGAAGTATATAATCCCGGCATTTCATTTGGCGCTGACCTGTCCGT
>CAZBUF010000461.1:0-1528 GCA_964495025.1 uncultured Bacteroidales bacterium
TTAAACCTGTTCCATGAATTTGCTTATCCTAGAATTTCAGTTTTTTCTCAATATCCTCAATCTGGCCTTTGAAGTGTTTGTCAGTATCGTAGAGGTTGTTAACCGTCTTGCAGGCATGCAGCACTGTTGCATGGTCCTTACCTCCTATCTGCGAGCCGATAGTTGCCAGTGACGATTTAGTAAGGCTTTTGGAAAAATACATCGCAACCTGCCGGGCCTGGACTATTTCTCTCTTGCGGGTTTTCGACTGTACAGCATCTATGCCGATATCAAAATAATTGCATACAACCTTCTGAATATAGTCGATGGATACTTCACGCTTGGTGTTCTTTATCAGCTTGTCAATCATCTCCTTGGCCAAATCCAGCGTAATCTCCTTCTTGTTTAATGTGGATTGTGCCAGCAATGAGATCAGGGCGCCTTCCAGCTCCCTGATATTATCAGTTATCTGTGTGGCGATATATTCAATTACTTCGTCAGGAAGCTCTATTCCATCATTATAGGTTTTTTGCTTTAATATTGCTATTCTTGTTTCATAATCCGGGACCTGCAGGTCAGCTGACAATCCCCACTTGAACCTGGATAATAAACGCTGTTCCAGTCCCTGCAATTCCACAGGAGGCTTATCTGAAGTAAGTATCAGCTGCTTACCTGACTGATGCATATGATTAAAGATGTGGAAAAATGTGTCCTGGGTTTTTTCCTTGCCCGCGAATTCGTGCACATCATCTATAATAAGCACATCGATCATCTGGTAGAAATGCAGAAAATCATTCTTGTTGTTGTTCCTGATAGACTCAACAAACTGGGTCTGGAACTTATTGGCATTAACATATAAAACGGTCTTTTCCGGAAATTTCTGCTTATTTTCAATACCAATAGCCTGGGCAAGATGTGTTTTCCCCAGCCCCGAATCACCATATATTAAAAGCGGATTAAATGCTGTGCCACCTGGATTATTTGCTACGGCATAACCTGCTGACCTGGCAAGCCTGTTGCACTCACCTTCAACAAAATTCTCAAAAGAATTGTCAGCATTTAAATGGGGCTCAATATTTAACTTTTTTATTCCCGGTATAATAAAAGGATTCTTTATTGCATTCTCTTCTATGTTAAGAGGAACACTAACCGGCCTGTTCCTGAGATCCGTTTTGTTTCTCGCAGGAAACTTAACCATATAAGGCTTTGAATTGGAATAGCTGCTGTTCTCCATTACAATATTATATTCCAGCTTTGCATCATATCCAAGCTCTTTCCTCAGTGTCTTGCTTATTATCTCAATATATTTCTCCTCCAGATACTCATAGAAAAAAGGGCTTGGCACCTGTATGGTCAATACCTTATTTTCAAGACAAACCGGTATAATGGGTTCAAACCATGTCTTGAAGCTGATGGAGGGAACATTGTCCTTGATGATCCTGAGACAATTATTCCAAACTTCCCTGTGCATTTTTTATATAATATTAGATTTTAGGTGTTTAAAAAAAATGAGATAAATAATTTTCTAGAAGCAATTTTGTGAAAAAAT
>CAZBUF010000462.1:0-3921 GCA_964495025.1 uncultured Bacteroidales bacterium
CAACCGTCCTGAGCCAAATAATGAGATTACAGCAGGCTGGTTTGAGATCATTGAAGCTTCATCAACAATAAAATATGTATTTGTATGCATATTCTTTTCCAGGACAAATTCACCAAAGCCGTCCTTTGAGGATTTTTGCCGGTAGATCTTCTTATGGATAGTATATGCAATTTTTCCTGAATATGAAGTTAGCACCTTTGCAGCCCTGCCTGTTGGGGCCAGCAAGACCGACTTGATCCTTAACTTCCTGAAAGCACTTACAAGGGCACTGATCGTCGTGGTTTTTCCTGTGCCGGCATAACCCCTGATAATAATTACTTTGTCATTTTCCCTGCCGGTAATAAAATCAGAAAGTGTGTCAATTAGCTTTTCCTGGCTTTTTGTCGGGCTGTTTTCAAGCTCATTCGTGATAAGTGATGCCATATGATTTTTTAGCATATGCCCGGAATAATTAATAATTATTAAATTTATAATCTAATTTTTTTTGTTAAATTCGCAGGGAAACATATTAAATAAATTAAAACCTGGATATATGATAATCTATGTAATACTCCTGATTATATTCGTAGTTGCTACGGGTATATTTATAAATCCGTTTGTTACAAAGTATCCCAAAAGTAAGCCAATTATTCAAATAATATTTGGAATTTTAATAATAATTCTGGCGTATCTAATCTGGGAAAGCATACAAAAACCAATCAGGTTTAACAAGGAAAAAGACGCAAGAGAAGTCGCTACAATTAACAAATTAAAAGATATCAGAACAATACAGATCTTATATAAGGATAAGTACGGGAAATACACCGGAGGCTTTGATACACTTATTAACTTTATTAAATTCGATTCCATTTCGATACCAAAAAAGGATTATCTTCCCGGATGGGATCCTGACTCTTATACTGAAAAGGAAGGACGCAGGCTGGGATTGATAAAAATTGAGAATGCATATAAAAAGGTTCTTGACTCATTAAAGAACCATCTGATAACCAAAAAAATTGATGAGCTGCGATTTATTCCTTATACAGATAATTCGGAATTCGTGATGGGAGCGGGTGAGGTTTTAACAGGTTCAAAGGTGAGGGTTAAGGTTTTCGAAGTATATGCTATGTATGATACGCTCTTAAATGGCCTGGATAAACAACTTGTGATAAACTATGTTGATGAGAGGGAGAAAATTGTTAAGTTTCCGGGACTAAAAGTTGGCTCATTGAAAGAAGCCACGAACAATACTGGAAATTGGGAAAAATAAGGCCTTCTGATGCCTGACATCGATTTAATTGATATATCCTTAAAAGGGGAAAATACCCGGAATTACCATTTATCCATTCAAGCTGACCTGAATGGATTTTCTTTTTGTATTCTCGATATTGAAAAGAAGACATACCTTGGCCTCCGGCATTATGAAATTAAGGATGTATATAGTATAGACGATTATACTGATAAGCTGGTGGGGATTTTTGATAGTGATAAATTACTTGCCGGGTCATTTGGGTCGGTAAGTTTTATATATCTTACACAGAAATCAATACTTATACCTGAAAGTTTTTTTGAAAAATCAAACCTGAAGGCTTATTTTGAGTTTAACCACAGTATTAATGAGCTGGATGAGATACATTATAATTTCCTGGGCGAGATCAATGCCTTTAATGTATTTATTATTCCCAATTACATAGCAAATGAGGTTACTAAGCGGTTTGGAGGTGTTATGCTATATCATCAGGCAACACCCTTTATTAAAAGTATTTTTGAAAAAGATAATGACAGGGAAAGTGATAGTGTTTATGTTAACATGAACAACAAGTTTATTGATATTGCAGTTGCAGGAAGTAACAGGCTGAATCTTTATAATACTTTTCAATTTCAGAATGAAACGGACCTGTTATATTTTGTACTATACATTTATAAGCAGCTTAACCTGGATGCACACAGGAATAAATTATATATTTCAGGTGAACATAGTGATAAACAGCAATATTTTAAGACGTTAAAAAAATTCATTAATACTGTAAGCTACCTTGAGCCTTTTGATTTTATTTTTTGCGGCACACTGGAAAAGCTTAACAAACATAGATTTGTAAACTTATTCAATCTTGTTAGTTGCGTATAATCAGCGGACGATATAAAGGTAAGCGGATAACGGTACCAAAACATTTCAGTGCAAGGCCTACGACTGATTTTGCCAAAGAAAGCCTTTTTAATATCATTAATAACTGTTTTGAATTTGAGAAAATCAATGTTCTGGATCTTTTCGCGGGAACAGGCAGCATAAGCTATGAGTTTGCATCCAGGGGGTGCAGGGAAATTGATCTTGTTGAGAATAATTTCAGAACACACATATTTATAAAACAGCTTATTGATAAGATGGATATGGGAGTAATAAATCCTGTAAGATCCGATGTTTTCAGATATATTAAACGTTGCAGCAAAACATACGATTTGATTTTTGCCGATCCGCCCTACCAACTTATACAGCTTGAAAGTATACCTGATTTGATATTTGAAAAAGGGCTGCTTAAAGACAGGGGCTGGTTCATCCTTGAGCATTCAAAAAGGCAGGATTTTAGCTTACATGAACACTACCGTGAGAATAGAGTATACGGTGGTGTGAATTTTACTATTTTCAGGTTTGTTAAAAAAAATAATACATAATCTTTTTATAGGTATTAGTTTGGTTCTAATAAAATATACATTATTTTTGTGGCGCAATTTCAGCAAGGTCACGTAGTTCAGTTTGGTTAGAATGCCGGCCTGTCACGCCGGAGGTCGCGGGTTCGAGTCCCGTCGTGACCGCAGTGCAAAAAAGCCCCATTCCGGGGCTTTTTTATTTGCAATATTTCCCCCTTTTAAGAGGGCGTGTGGGTTCTTTGGAAAATCTGAAATCTCAAATCCCAATAAACAAAGCAATTTAACAGTTTAGCAATTTAACAGTTTAGCAATTTAACAGTTTAGCAATTTAACAGTTTAGCAATTTAACAGTTTAGCAATTTAACAGTTTAGCAATTTAACAATTTAATCCTTCACACATCTGACGGCATGTCCAAAATTCGTAGCATAATCATTTCTGAAAATTGTGGCATATTGATAAGATAAAAGCCGTGCCCAGGCCGAGCCACCGTATAGTGTAGTGCTCCAGAAACCTGCAGTGGAATTCATATTTGTATAGAAATCAGTATTTGTACGAAGGCCTCCCCCTAGCGCTGTAAAACCGCTGACATTTGTAGCACTTGTATTTGGATAATACCAATATGTTTCGCCGGTTTCCTTCAGTTTTCCTTCTTAATACTACAATATAAATCCGGATATAAACCGGGCGCATCGCAAATAACTGATATTAAGATATAAAATTAACAAAATACCTAAAACCTGAATCTATTATAGTGCTGTTTATTATTTTTTTTTAAATTAGATTCTGATTTCGGATCAGTGAAATAAATGTAACCGGATTAGATTATTTATGCAAAATATATGAGGAAAAAAACAATTATCTTCGAAGCTATAGGTTTCTGTGTTGTTATTTTTTTTATATGGATTAACGAAATAGCTGATATACCACATGTAATTTTCAGGGCGCCGGCAACACCTGTCAATTATACTGAGAGTATGATCGAATCAATTGTAGTCCTTATTCTTGCTGTTATAACAATACTGGTTACAAGAATGTTATTAAAGAGAATTAAATATCTGGAAGGATTTATGAGGACATGTGCATTGTGCAACAAAGTATATGATGTTAAAATTGACCAGTGGGTTGAACTTAAAGATTATTTTAATAAGAATTATAATTTGAAATTTAACCACGGTTACTGCCCGGAATGTTCAAAAAAAATGAGAGCAGGATGATGACAGATCCAATCCCGATAAAGGTAGAATGCCATTCCGGCTATAAAGCTGACGAATATCCAAAATACTTCTACCGGGATG